>DKBI01000247.1 GCA_002451175.1 Betaproteobacteria bacterium UBA6904 | reverse complement strand
GGACGCCGAGGCGCACGCCGAGGACGACCGCAAGGCGCTCGAGCTCGTCAACGCGCGCAATCAGTGCGAGGCGCTGGTGCACTCGGTGCGCAAGTCGCTCAAGGAGTACGGCGACAAGCTGGAGGGCGGCGAAAAGGACAAGATCGAGGCGGCGCTCAAGGAGGCCGAGAGCGTGATGAAGTCCGACGACAAGGCCGCCATCGAGGCGAAGGCGCAGGCGCTCGCGCAGGCCTCGCAGAAGCTCGGCGAGAAGATGTACGCCGATGCGCAGGCCCAGCAGCAGGCGGCCGGCGAACCCGGCAAGGCGGAAGCCGGCGGTCCGACCAAGGACGAAGGCAACGTGGTGGACGCCGAGTTCACCGAGGTGAAGGACAAGAAGACCGGCTAAGGCCGGGCGCGCGGGACGCGCGGGATCAGCGGGCCGGGAGGGAGCGCATGCCGTTCGACGCTCGCCCCGGCTTTTGTCCGTCAGGCGGAATGGAATAAATGGCAAAACGAGACTATTACGACGTGCTCGGGGTCAACCGGGATGCCTCCGACGAGGAGATCAAGAAGGCGTACCGGCGGCTCGCCATGAAGTGGCATCCAGACCGCAACCCCGACAATCCGAAGGCGGAAGAGCATTTCAAGGAGGCCAAGGAGGCCTACGAGGTGCTGTCGGACGCGCAGAAGCGAGGCGCGTACGACCGCTTCGGCCATGCCGGCGTGGATCAGAGCGCGGCCGCGGCCGGCGCNNGCGTGCGAAACCTGCCACGGCAGCGGCGCCAAGCCGGGGACGCAGCCGCAGACCTGCCCGACCTGCCATGGCGCGGGCCAGGTGCGCGTCTCGCAAGGCCCCTTCTCCATCGCGCAGACCTGCCCGCGCTGTCGCGGCGCCGGCCGCGTGATCTCGAGCCCCTGCGCGCAATGCGGGGGCGCCGGCCGCATCAAGCACCAGAAGACGCTGCAAGTGCGCATTCCCGCGGGCGTCGACGAGGGCGACCGCGTGCGGCTGTCGGGCGAGGGCGAACCGGGCGTGAACGGCGGCCCGCCGGGCGACCTGTACGTGCAGGTTCACATCAAGCAGCACGCCGTGTTCACGCGAGACCAGGACGACCTGCACTGCGAGATGCCGGTGTCGTTCGCGACCGCCGCGCTCGGCGGCGACATCGACATTCCGACGCTCGACGGCTCGGCGCGCATCAAGGTGCCCCCCGAGACGCAGAGCGGCAAGACCTTCCGGCTGCGCGGCAAGGGCATCCACGGCGTGCGCAGCCAGCAGCGCGGCGATCTGTACTGCCACGTCGTCGTCGAGACGCCGGTGAATCTCACCGAGCGCCAGCGCGAGCTGCTGCGCGAGTTCGAGGCGGTCACGCAGAGCGACAGCGCGCGCCACAACCCGCGCAGCAAGTCGTGGCTCGACAAAGTGAAGGAATTCTTCGCCGAGTAGACGCACGCCGCGCCGGATGCGGCGTGGAGGCAACCGCCCGGGCTCCCGGCCCCGGCTACATGCTCTTGAAGAGGTGGGTGTAGCTTCGGCTGACCTCGAGCTTGTCGGGGCGCCCCTTGATGAGCACCAGCTGGCGGCCGCGGAAATCGCGGCTCACGCCCGCAATCGCGCTCGCGTTCACCAGCGTCGAGCGGTGAATCTGCCAGAACTGCTTCGGGTCCAGCTCGTCGATCAGTTCCTTGATGGGTTTGCGGATCAGCGCCTCCTGCTGCGCCGTCTGCACGCGCGTGTACTTCTCGTCCGAGATGAAGAACAGGATGTCGTCCACCGGAATCATCACGATCTGCTGGCCGACGCTCGCCTGAACCCATCGCAGCTTGCCGGCGGGCGCCGCGCCGTCCGTGAGCTGGCCGTGCAGGCGCTCGAGCAATTCGCGCAGCGCCTGCTGGGTGTCGACCGCGCCGCCGGCCTGCGTCCGATCGCTGCGCCCGGCCAGCCGCTTGCGAATGCGCTCCACCGTGACCTGCAGGCGCTCGCGGTCCGCCGGCTTCAGCACGTAGTCGATCACGCCCTGCTCGAACGCCTCGATGGCGTACTGGTCGAACGCCGTGACGAACACGATNNCCCGTCTTGCCCGGCATGCGGATGTCGAGAAACACCAGATCCGGTCGCAGCGCGCGGGTCTTCTCCACCGCCTCGACGCCGTTGCGCGCCTCGCCGACGATGTCCAGCTCGGGCCAGACTTCGGCCAGGCGCGCACGCAGCTGGTCCCGCATGAGCGGTTCGTCATCCGCGATCACGGCACGCACGGTCATCGGCTGGGTCAATCAGGCGCGGTGGGGCTTGTTCGCTGTCCTATAGGGTACGACGATCGTGATGCGCGTGCCACTCGGCGCGTTGTCGGCGATGCGCAGCTCGGCATCGCCGCCGTAGAGCAGCTTGAGACGCTCGCGGATGTTGCTCAGGCCGATTCCCGTGCCGGCCGTCGCGGCGCGCCCGAACCCGACCCCGGTATCCGCCACGGAAACCTCGAGCCTGCCGTCCACGACCTCGGCGCCGACCGTCAGCGCACCGCCCTCGGCCTTCGGCTCGAGACCATGCTTGATGGCGTTCTCGACGAGCGACTGCAGCATCATCGGCGGAAAGTCGGCCGAGTTGAGCCCCTCGGTGACGTTCACCGCCGTCTGCAGGCGGTCGCCCATGCGGACGCGCAGGATTTCCAGGTAGGGCCGCACGACCGCGAGCTCGCGTCCCAGGCTGGTCTCGGACTCGCGCATCCCGGGCATCGACGCACGCAGCAGCGCGATCAGATTCTTCTGCATCGTGCTGGCGCGCGACGGATCGACCTCGATGAGGTGATCGATGCTCGCCAGCGTGTTGAAGAGAAAATGCGGCTCGACCTGCGCCTGCATCGCCGCCAGACGCGCCTCGACGACCTGGCGCTTG
>DKBI01000201.1 GCA_002451175.1 Betaproteobacteria bacterium UBA6904 | reverse complement strand
AAGAACAAGGTGGCGCCGCCGTTCCGCCAGGCGGAGTTCGACATCCTGTATGGCGAGGGCATCTCGCGCGAGGGCGAGATCCTCGAACTGGGCGTGAATCACGGCGTGCTGGAGAAATCGGGCGCCTGGTACATCCACAAGGACGATCGTCTCGGGCAGGGCCGGGACAACGCGCGCGATTTCCTCAAGGAAAACCCGGCGCTGGCGCGGGAGATCGAAATGAAGATCCGCGAAAAGGCCGGGTTGGTCTCCGCCGCACCGCAGGGCGCGGCGCCCGAAGCCGAGGACCCCAAGGTCGAGAAGCTCCCCACGCGCAAGCGCGGCTGATTGAAGGGTCCTGCCGACTCGCCTGAAGAGCTGCGCGCGCGGGCCTTGCGGCTGCTCGCGCGGCGCGAGCACTCCCGTGCGGAACTTGCGCGCAAGCTCGGCGCGCACGCCGCAAGCCGGCAGGCGCTCGATGCGCTGCTCGACACGCTCGCGGGGCGCAGCCAGTTGTCCGATGCGCGTTATGCCGAAGAGCGTGCCCGTCAGCTGGCGCGCAAGTACGGCGCCGCGCGCATCCGCCACGATCTCATCGCCAAGGGAGTCGATGCGGCAGAAGCGGAACGGATCGCGGCCGCGTCCGGCAGCGACGATTTGGAGCGGGCGCGCGCGATTCTCGCGCGCCGCTACCGGACCCCCCCGTCGAGCGCGCAGGAGCGCGCGAAGCGCATGCGTTTCCTCCAGTCGCGGGGATTTGCCCACGACCTCATTCGCCGGTTGCTGTCATCCGCCGATACGGACTGATCGTTCTTCACCTGGCGACTGCAACGGAAGGAGGTGATGACGATGGAGCATGCCGAAGCATTGAACGTCGTGAGAGCCTTGGCGAACGGCGTTGATCCGGAGAGCGGCGAGGTCTTTCCGCAGTCCGGCCCCTACCAGCGGCCGGATACCGTGCGCGCCTTGTTCGTCGCCGTGCAGGCGCTCGAGCAGGCCGCGCGCGCCGCGCGACGGCGGATCGAGCTGCCGGCGAAGACGGGGCAGCCGTGGTCCGAGGACGAGGATCGGCGGCTGCTGGCGTCCTTCGACGCAGGGCGCGGGCTCGCGGAGCTGGCGAGCGCGCACGAGCGCACGCCGACCGGGATCCGGGCGCGGCTGGTGAAGTACGGGCGGCTCGCGGCCTGAGACGGAACGCGGGCGCCGGACGTCCGCGGCGTCAGTTCTTGCCGCGGGCCTCCGGCTTCAGTCCGGCGGCGACGGCCGCGCTGCCGGCGACGAAGTCGAGGTCGTGGATGCCCTCCAGTTCGTCGCCGTAGGTCGCGATGATCTTCTCGAGCTGCGGCAGCAGCTTGCGAAATGCGGCGATGACGCGCGGGTCGAACTGCCGGCCGGCATCCTGCACCAGCTGCGCGGCCGCATCGCGCGTGTTCAGCGGCCGGCGGTGGCGCTGCGTGGCCGTCATCGCCTCGAATGCGTCGGCCACCGAGAGAATGCGCGCGGCCAGCGGAATGCGCTCGCCTTCCAGCCGGCCGGGGTAACCCTTGCCGTCCCAGCGCTCGTGGTGGTGCAGGGCCATGATGCGCGCCATCGAGAGCAGCGGGTCGCGATGCTCGCCGATGATCGCCGCGCCGATCTCCGGATGCCGCTGCACCTCGACCCATTCCACCTTGTTGAGGCGGTCGGCGCTGCGCAGGATGTAATCGGGCACGCCGAGCTTGCCGACGTCGTAGAGCGCCGCCGCCTCGAACATCAGTTGCGCGGTCTCCGGGTCGACGCCCAGTTCCTCGGCGAGAATGCGCACGTAGTGACTGACCCGCGCCACCCGGTGGCTGAGGCCGCCTTCGCGGAACTCCAGCGCGCAGGCGAGCCGTCGGATGATCTGCAGCCGCGTCTCATACAGTTCCTGCGTGCGCGCGCGGACCTCGTCCTCGAGCGCGCGGCGCTGGTCGTAAAGCGCGAGCTGGGTGGCGACGCGGGCGAGCATGAGCGCCGTGCTCACGGGCTTCGTGAGGTAGTCCGCGGCGCCCAGCTCCAATCCCTTCACCTCGTCCTGGACGTCGCTCAGGGCCGTGAGAAAGAGCACCGGAATCTGGGCGACCACGGGGTTCGCCTTCAGCGACGCGCATACCTCGTAGCCGTTCATCCCCGGCATCTGAATGTCGAGCAGGACGAGGTCGGGTCGCGGGGCGGCCTCCGCGCGCTCGAGCGCCTCGCGTCCGCTGCCGGCCAGCTTGACGTCGTAGCGGCCCTGCAGCGCAGCGGCCAGCAGGTTGCGAATGTCCTCGTCGTCATCGACGAGGAGAACGAGTGCGCGGCCTTCCCGGGGCATCGCTGGGCGGCTGAACCTGTGAGTGAGGGCGAAACGCTGCGGGCGCCGGGATTATACAAGGTCGCGCGCGCCGCCTCCTTTAGAATACGGCGCCATGAAATCCAACGAGATCCGCGCCAGCTTCCTCGAATTCTTCCGCTCGAAGGGGCATGCGGTGGTCGCCTCGAGCCCGCTGGTGCCGGCCAACGACCCGACCCTGCTGTTCACCAATTCCGGCATGGTGCAGTTCAAGGACGTCTTTCTCGGCAAGGAGCGCCGGCCCTACGCGCGGGCCACGACCTCGCAGCGCTGCGTGCGCGCGGGCGGCNNCGGCGACTACTTCAAGCGCGACGCCATTCAGTTCGCCTGGGAGCTGCTGACCCGCGTGTACAAGCTGCCGGCCGAGCGCCTGTGGACCACGGTCTACGAGACCGACGACGAGGCCTTCGAGCTGTGGACGAAGATGATCGGCGTGCCGGCGGAACGCTGCGTGCGGATCGGCGACAAGCCGGGCGGGCAGCGCTATCAGTCGGACAACTTCTGGCAGATGGCGGACACCGGGCCCTGCGGCCCGTGCAGCGAGATCTTCTACGATCACGGCCCGGGCATCGCCGGCGGGCCGCCGGGATCGCCGGACGCCGACGGCGACNNCTGGAGCGCGTGGCTGCCGTGATGCAGGGCGTGCATTCGAACTATGAGATCGACCTGTTCCAGGATCTGATCGGCGCGGCGGCGCGCGAGACGGGCTGTGGCGATCGCGCCAATCCCTCGCTCAACGTCATCGCGGACCACATCCGGGCCTGCGCGTTCCTCATCGTGGACGGCGTGATTCCGGGCAACGAGGGGCGCGGCTACGTCCTGCGGCGGATCATCCGGCGCGCGATCCGCCACGGCTACAAGCTCGGGCGCACGGAACCGTTCTTTCACCGCGTGGTGGAGGATCTCGACCGGGCGATGGGCGCGGCGTACCCCGAGCTCACGGCCGCCAAGTCGCGCGTCGCGCAGATCCTGAAGCAGGAGGAGGAGCGCTTCGCCGAAACGCTGGAAAACGGCATGGGCGTGCTGGAAACCGCGCTCGCCTCCGGAGAAAAGCTGCTCGACGGCGACACCGTGTTCCGGCTCTACGACACCTTCGGCTTCCCGGTCGACCTGACGGCCGACATCTGCCGGGAGCGCGACGTGCGCATCGACATGGCCGGGTTCGAGTCGGCCATGGAGGCGCAGCGCGCCCGCGCCCGCGCGGCGAGTCGTTTCTCCGCCGCCGCGGGACTGGACTACGCCGGGGGGCGCACGGAATTCTGCGGCTACGACGCGATGCGCGCGCGCGGCGTCGTCGCCGCGCTGTATCGCGAAGGCGCCGCGGTGCAGGAACTGAACGCGGGCGAAAGCGGGGTCGTGGTGCTCGACCGCACGCCGTTCTACGCCGAGTCGGGCGGGCAGGTCGGCGATCGCGGCGAGCTCGCCGGGCCCGCGGGAACCTTCGCCGTCAGCGACACGCAAAAGATCCAGGCGGATGTCTTCGGGCACCACGGCGCGCAGTCCACGGGGCGATTGCGCGTGGGCGACGAGGTCGGTGCGCAGGTGGACGAGGTGGCGCGCCGCCGGGCGATGGGCAACCATTCGGCGACGCATCTCATGCACTCGGCGCTGCGCGCGGTGCTCGGCGCCCACGTCCAGCAGAAGGGCTCGCTGGTCGATGCGCAGCGCACGCGTTTCGACTTCTCGCATCCGGGGCCGCTCACCGACGCGCAGCTTCGCGAGGTCGAGGGGCGCGTCAACCATGCCATCCGGCACAACGTCGACGTGAGCGCGCGCATCATGCGCTACGACGATGCGATTCGCGCCGGCGCCCTGGCGTTCTTCGGCGACAAGTACGGCGACGAGGTGCGCGTGGTCGGCATGGGGGACGTGTCCACCGAGCTTTGCGGCGGCACGCACGTCGCGCGCACCGGCGACATCGGATTCTTCAAGGTGGTGTCCGAGACCGGCATTGCCGCCGGCGTGCGGCGCGTCGAGGCGGTGACCGGCGACGGGGCGCTCGCCTGGGTGCAGGCGCTCGAGGCGGAGCGGCAGTTCGTCGAGGATTTCTACCAGGCGAGCGGTCCCGCGCTGCGCGAAAAGGTCCAGGCCGAGCGCGACGAGCGCAAGGCGCTCGAGAAGGAAGTGGCGCGGCTGAAATCGAAGATGGCCGCGTCGCAGGGCGACGATCTGGCCGCGCAGGCGGTCGAGACGCGGGGCGTGCGCGTGCTGGCGGCGGCCCTCGAAGGCGCCGACGCGAAGGCCTTGCGCGACACCGTCGACCAGTTGAAGCAGCGGCTGAAGTCGGCGGCCATCGTGCTGGGGTCGTCCGAGGGCGGCAAGGTGGCGCTGATCGCCGGCGTGACGGCGGACCTCACCGCGCGCGTCAAGGCGGGCGAACTGGTCAATTTCGTCGCGCAGCAGGTCGGCGGCAAGGGCGGCGGCCGGCCGGACATGGCGCAAGCCGGCGGCAGCGATCCCAGCAGGCTGGCTGCGGCGCTCGCCTCCGTCAGGGCCTGGGTTGAGCAGCGTCTATAGGTTCTGCCCGCTGTGCGCGCAGCCGCTTGCGGCCGGCGAGCATGGCGGCGTTCTGCGGATGGCGTGCGTTTGCGGCTTCGTGCACTGGGACAACCCGGTCCCGGTGGTCGCCGCGATCGTCGCTCACGAGGGCGGGGTGATTCTCGCGCGCAACCGCGACTGGCCCGAGAAGATGTTCGGCCTGATCACCGGGTTCCTCGAAAAGGGCGAGACGCCCGAGGCGGCCGTCGCACGCGAGGTGAAGGAAGAGCTTGCCCTGGAGGCGGAAGCGACCGAGTTCGTCGGCCTGTACCCTTTCGAGCGACGCAACGAACTCATCATCGCGTATCACGTTCCTGCGCGGGGCACGCTGCGGCTCGGGGAGGAGCTCGCGGAGTACCGCCGCATCGCGCCGGAGAAACTCAGACCCTGGGAATTCGGCACGGGCCTGGCCCTCCGGGATTGGTTGCGGCGCCGATCGACGGCATGATCTGCCGGCGTGTCCCCGTTGCGCCGGCGCGGGCTCGCCACGGTCCTGGCCCGATGCTAAGATGCCTGCCGTGCCGCGCTGGTTCGCTTTCTTTCACTTCGATTTCCCCCGCCTGCTGGCGGAAGGGAGCGACTAGGCGCCGCCCGTCGAATTCCCGAAAACCGCCAGCGCAGCAGTGCCTGGCGGTTTTTTTTTGCCGCAATCGAGACTGCCGATGACGACACCGACCGACACCTACCCCGCCATGGTTCCCGCCGACAAGACTTCGCTCACGGACGACGAGCGCATCGAAAACATCGTTCCGCTCCCGCCGCCGGAGCACCTGATCCGCTTCTTCCCGATCCAGGGCACGGCCGCCGAACAGCTGATCGCCGAGACGCGGCGGCGCGTGCGCGAGATCCTGCACGGGCGGTCCGACCGCCTGCTCGTCGTGATGGGGCCGTGCTCGATCCACGACCCGGCGGCGGCCCTCGAGTACGCGACCCGGCTGCGCGCCGAGCGCGAGCGCTGCGCCGACGACATCGAGCTGCTGATGCGCGTGTACTTCGAGAAGCNNCACCGACGGCAACGTGCGCATCGCGGTGGAGGCCATTCTCGCCGCACGCCAGCGGCATCATTTCCTCTCCGTGCACAAGAGCGGCCAGGTGTCGATCGTCGAGACGCGCGGCAACGAGGATTGCCACATCATCCTGCGGGGCGGGCGGCAACCGAATTTCGACGCCGCCAGCGTCCAGGCGGCGTGCGAGGAACTGGGGCGCGCGAAGCTGCCGCAGCGGCTGATGATCGACCTGTCGCATGCCAATGCCGAGAAGCAGCACCGCCGGCAGGTCGAGGTCGCGCGCGACGTCGCCGGGCAGATCGGCGCCGGCGCGCGCCAGATCGTCGGCGTGATGGTCGAGTCGCACCTCGTGGAAGGCCGCCAGGATCTGCAGCCGGGCAAGCCGCTGCGCTTCGGGCAGAGCATCACGGACGCGTGCCTGGGGTGGGAGGACTCGATTGCGGTGCTGGACACGCTGGCCGACGCGGTGCGCAGGCGCCGCCAATCGGCGAGAGGCCGGCGCGCGTGACCCGCGTGTCGCCGCGAGCGTGGTTCTTCATCGCGCTCACGGCGACGCTCGCATTTCGCTTCTGGCTGTCGGTGGCCATGCCGTTCACCGCGGACGAGGCGTATTTCGTCCTTTGGGGCCGGCGGCCCGACATCGGCTTCTACGACCATCCGCCGATGATCGGCTGGTGGCTCGCGCCGCTGGTTGCGCTGTCGGACGCCGACTGGGTCGCGCGCCTGCCGGCCACCCTGGCCCCGGCGGCGGTCGCGCTCGCCGTACGCGCCGTGCTGCGGAACGGGTTCCGCTGCGATGGGGACACGGCGGACCTCGCGGCGATCGCGCTGCTGCTCATGCCGATCAACCTCTGGACCGCGCTCGTCACGACGGATGCGCCGCTGCTCGTGTTCTCGGCCGCCTCGCTGCTGGTCTTCGTGCGCGCCGTGCAGCGCGATTCGGCGCCGCTCTATCTGGCGGCGGGCGCCTTGCTCGGCCTCGCGTTCCTCTCGAAATACTTCGCCGTCCTGCTCGGGCTGGCATACCTCGCCTGGGCCGCGCAGGCGAGACGCTGGCAGGCCGCGGGGCTGGTGGTCGCGGGCGCGCTGCCGTCGGCGCTCGTCAACCTCTACTGGAACTACACCGGCTGCTGGTCCAACGTCATGTTCAATGCGATCAACCGGCACGAGGACGCCGGCTGGTCGTGGGCCACGCCGATGCTGTACGCCGCATCGCTGGCGTACCTCGCGGCGCCGCTGCTGTGGTGGCTGTGGCGCGACCGCGGGCGGCTGCGCGGGTCGCTGACGGCGCCCGCAGCGCGCGCGCTGCTCGCCGCGTGGCTCCTGCCGTTGATCGTCTTTGCGCTGCTCTCCCCGGTGAAGCGCATCGGCCTGCACTGGCTGCAGTCGTTCATGCCGGCGCTCGTCATGACGGCGGCCCTGGCCATCCGACGCGAGAACCTCGTGCGCGGCGTGCGATTCTTCGCGGCTTTCGCGCTGCTGCATGTCGCCGTCGCGGCCGTGCTGGCCGCAATGCCGCTGACGGCGTGGAAGAGCACGCGACTGTATTCGAGCATCGTCTTTCATGCGCGCACGCCGGTGATCCTCGCCGCGCTCGGGCCGGAGCTCGGGCACTACGCGCTCGCCGCCGACAGCTATTCGGCCGCGGCCGTGCTCGCCTACCACAGCCGGCGCGACGTGCCGGTCTTCGGCGGAGGGTCGTCGCACGCCCGCCACGACGACATCCTGACCGACTGGCGAGCGTATGCGGGCAAGGACCTGCTCATCTTGCGGCGCACGCCGGCGCCCCTGCAGGACTACGGGCGCTTCTTCCGCAGCCTCGAGGTGGATACCGTGCGGATCGCGGGCGCGACGTTCTACGCGGTGCGGGGTCAGGGCTTTGACTTCGAAGCCTACCGCGCGCTCGTGCTGACGCCCGTGCGCGAGCGCTTTTACCGGATTCCCGCGATGCTGCCTGTCGGGCGCTGCTATTTCTTCGAGCGCTACTTTCCGCGATGAGCCGCGCTGGCGCCTTCATCGAGCTGGCGCGGCCGCAGCAGTGGGCGAAGAACAGTTTCGTGCTCACCGGACTGCTCTTCGCGCATGCCTGGGGCGACGCCGATCTCGTGACCGCGGCGGGGCTCGCGACACTCGCGTTCTGCCTGGCCTCGAGCGCCGTCTACGCGTACAACGACGCAATCGACGCCGCGCGCGACCGCGGACATCCCTTGAAGCGCGGCCGGCCCGTGGCGCGCGGCGCGATCTCCGCAAGCGAGGCGAAGGCGCAGGCGGCCGTGCTCGGCGTGCTCGGCGTGGCGAGCGCCGCGCTGGTGAGCGTGACCGTGGGCGTGCTCGTCACGCTGTATCTCCTGCTCAACGTGGCTTACACGCGCGGCCTGAAGCACGTGCCGGTGATCGACGTGTTCATCATCGCCGCCGGGTTCATGCTGCGACTGCTCGCCGGCACCGCGGGCATCGGCATCGAGCCGTCGAACTGGCTGCTGCTGTGCGGGTTGCTGCTGACGCTGATGCTCGGTTTCGGCAAACGGCGCGCGGAACTGGAGCAGCTCGATGAGCAGGCCGGGCATCATCGCGCGGTGCTCGAGTCCTATAGCGCGGTCTTCCTGGAGCGCGCCGTGATGGTGTGCGCCGGGGGGGCGATCGTCTGCTACGCGCTCTACACCGTGGCGGCGGACACCGTGGCGATACACGGCACCTCGCACCTCGTCGTGACCGTGCCCTGGGTGCTGCTCGGCACCTTCCGCTACCTGTTCCGGCTCCATTACCGTGGCGGCGGCGGCGACCCGACGGACGAATTGTTTCGCGATCCCGTGCTGGCCGGGTCGGCGCTCGGCTGGGCGACGACCGTGGTCTGGCTCCTGCGCTAAAGGGGGCGAGGCGAATCGCCCGGCCCGGGTCGGCACGGCGCGCGCCTAGGGCATAATGCAACGCCCCTGAAGCTGGGCGCCCTTCGGGGCGGCGCCGATTTCGTTTCGGGTACCCTTTCCGAGCAGGTCGGCAGGCCGCGGACGCCGGGGTGTAAGTTCACGCGCACGACGGCCGACGAACGCGAACACTCACGACAGGTCCAGCCAATGCACGCGACGCTTCCCCTGATGCGGCAGTACGGTTTTCCGGCGGTGCGGCGCGCGCGCCTGGAGACCCTGCAGGTCAACCTCGGCTACCGCTGCAACCAGAGCTGCCTGCACTGCCACGTCAACGCCAGCCCGCACCGGACCGAAGAGATGACGCGCGAGACGATCACCGACGTGCTCGCGTTTCTCGACGTCTGCGGCGTCAAGCGGCTCGACCTGACCGGCGGGGCGCCTGAGCTCAACCCGCATTTCCGCGCGCTGGTGATGCGCGCCCGCGAGCTGGGCGTGCAGGTCGTGGATCGCTGCAACCTGACGATTCTCGAAGAGCCGGGGCAGGAGGGGCTGGCCGAATTCCTCGCCGTGCAGCGCGTCGAGATCGTCGCCTCGCTGCCCTGCTATCTCGAGGACAATGTCGACCGGCAGCGCGGCGAGGGCGTGTTCGAAAAGAGCGTGCGCGCGATCAGCCGGCTGAACCGGCTCGGCTACGGCGTCGAAGGCAGCGGCCTGTCGCTCAACCTCGTCTATAACCCGCAGGGGCCGAGCCTGCCGCCGCCACAGGCCCAGCTCGAGGCCGACTACAAGCAGGTCCTCGGCGCGCGCTACGGCATTCGCTTCAATAGCCTGTTCACGCTCGCGAACATGCCGATCCAGCGGTTTGGCTCGACGCTCGTGTCCAAGCGGCAGTTCAACGCCTACATGGCGCTGCTGCACGGCGCGCACCGCGAGGCGAACCTCGCGACGGTGATGTGCCGCACGCTGCTCTCGGTCGACTGGCGTGGCTTCGTGTATGACTGCGATTTCAACCAGATGCTCGATTTGCCGATGCAGCTCGATGGTTCCGCTCGACGGCATCTTTCAGAACTGATCGGCCGCGATTTGGCGGGGAACCCGGTGGCGGTGCGGGACCATTGTTTCGGATGCACGGCGGGACAGGGTTCCTCCTGCGGCGGTGCGCTGCATGCCTGACGGCCCGGGGCGCAGCTGCCCGCTGTCCTACCGCTATGGCGCGGCGGCGCTCGACAGCGCGCCGGCGTTCGAGACCGAAACCTTGTGGATCGCCGGGGGACTGTACGGCAACCCTTGCGCGCTCGAGCGCCTCCTCGAGCTGTACGACGCCGAGCCAGGTACCAAAGCGCTGGTCTTCAACGGCGATTTTCACTGGTTCGACGCCGATGCGGAAACGTTTTCGGCGATCAACGCGTCCGTGATGCGGCATCGGGCCACGCGCGGCAACGTGGAGACGGAACTCGCGCTGCCCGAGTCGGGCGCCGGCTGCGGCTGCGGCTATCCGGCGTGGGTCGGCGACGAAGAAGTCGCGCGCTCCAATCGCATCCTCGAGCGCCTGCGTCGCGCCGCGGCGCATCGTCCGGAGGCCCTGCGATCGCTCGCCGCCCTGCCGATGCATCTCACGGTGACGCTGGGCGGCGAGCGCGTTGCGATCGTGCACGGCGACGCCGATTCGCTCGCGGGCTGGGATTTCTCGCAGGAACGCCTGGCCACTGGCGACGGGTGCGTCGCGGCCGCCGAGGCGCTCCGTCGCGCCCGCGCTCGGGTCATCGCCTGCAGCCACACCTGCCTTCCGGTGCTGCAGGCGCTGGACGACGATACCGCGGTCGTCAACAACGGCGCCGCGGGAATGCCGAATTTCGAACGCACGCATTTCGGGCTGGCGACGCGGATTTCCGTGCGGCCGCGGGGCGGCGCGATGTACGGCGCGCGCGTCGGGCGGCTGCAGGTCGAGGCCAGACGCGTAGACTACGATCATGCTGCGTGGCAGCGGCGTTTCCTGGATTGGTGGCCCGCGGGGTCCGATGCCCATGCCTCCTACCACGCGCGAATCGCGGGCGGGCCGCGCTATTCGCCCGGGCAGGCGCTGCGCGTGGCGCCGGTGGCGGCCGCGCCGCGTGCGGCGTGACGCGGCGGCACGCTGCATGAAGGGAGCCCGAAGGGGCCGCATCGCGTGACGCGTTCCCGCCTGGCGGTCCTCCTGGTCATCCTCGCGCTCGCCGCGGCGTTCTTCGCGCTGGGCGGGCATCACGCGCTGACCTTCGCCAACATCAAGGCGCAGCAGGCGGCGATCCAGGCGGCGTACGCCAGCCGTCCGGCAACGACGGTGGTCGCGTATTTTCTGTTCTACGTCGCGGTGACGGGCCTGTCGCTGCCCGGCGCCGCGATCATGACGCTCGTCGCCGGCGCCATCTTCGGGCTGTTCTGGGGCGCGGTCATCGTGTCCTTCGCGTCGTCGATCGGCGCGACGCTCGCCTTTCTCGCTTCGCGCTTCCTGCTGCGCGACTGGGTGCAGCAGCGCTTCGGCGCACAGCTGCGCGCGATCAACGACGGCGTGGCCCGCGAAGGCGGTTTCTACCTCTTCACGCTGCGCCTGATTCCGGCCATCCCGTTCTTCGCCATCAACCTCGCCCTGGGATTGACGTCGATGCGCGCGACGACGTACTACTGGGTCAGCCAGCTCGGCATGCTGGCGGGCACCGTCGTGTACGTGAACGCCGGCACGCAGCTCGCGGCGATCGAATCCCCCGCGGGGATCCTGTCGCCGGGGCTGATCGGCGCGTTCGTGCTGCTCGGAATCTTTCCGCTGCTCGCGAAGAAGGCTGTCGAGGCGGCCAAGGCACGCCGCGTGTACGCGCCCTGGGCGGCGCGCCGGCCGGCGAGATTCGAGCGCAATCTGGTCGTCATCGGCGCCGGATCGGCGGGGCTGGTCAGCGCCTACATCGCGGCGGCGGTCAGGTCGAAAGTCACGCTCGTCGAAAAGCACCGCATGGGCGGCGACTGCCTGAACACCGGCTGCGTGCCTTCCAAGGCCCTGATCCGCAGCGCAAGGCTCCTCGCGACGCTGAGGCGCGCGCCGGCCTTCGGGTTGCGCGAGACGAACGCCGAATTCGATTTCGCGGACGTGATGGCGCGCGTGCAACGCGTGGTGAGAACCGTCGCGCCGCACGATTCGGTCGAACGCTATGCCGGGCTCGGCGTGGAGTGCCTGGAAGGCGAGGCCCGGATCGTCACGCCGTGGGAGGTTGAAGTGACGGCGGGCGACGGCGCCGTGCGGCGCCTGACGACGCGCGCGATCGTCATTGCAGCGGGCGCGCGGCCGTTCGTGCCGCCGATTCCGGGGATCGAGCAGATGGACTGCCTGACGTCCGACACCGTGTGGCAGCTGCGGGCGCTGCCGCCGCGGCTCGTCGTGCTCGGCGGCGGGCCCATCGGCTCGGAACTCGCGCAGGCGTTTGCCCGCTTCGGCTCGAAGGTGACGCAGGTGGAGATGCTCCCGCGCATCCTGCCGCGCGAGGATCCGGAGATCTCCGCACTCGTCGCGGAGCGCTTTCGCGCCGAGGGCATCGACGTGCGCACCGGGCACAAGGCCAAGCAGTTTCTGACCGAGGGCGGCGAGAAGGTGCTCGTCTGCGAGCGCGAGGGCGAGGAGGTGCGCATCGCTTTCGATGCCGTGCTGTGCGCCGTGGGGCGGGTGGCGAACACGCAGGGCTACGGCCTGGAGACGCTCGGCATCCCGGTCACGCGGTCCCGCACCGTGGAGACGAATGAATTCCTGCAGACCCGGTATCCGAACATCTACGCCTGCGGGGATGTCGCGGGCCCGTACCAATTCACGCACACGGCGGCGCACCAGGCCTGGTACGCCTCGGTCAATTCGCTCTTCGGCGCGTTGCGCAAGTTCCGCGCCGACTACTCGGTGATCCCCTGGGCCACGTTCACCGATCCGGAAGTCGCGCGCGTGGGCTTGAGCGAGACCGAGGCCCGCGAGCGCAACATTCCGTACGAGCGGTCGGTGTACCCCCTGGAGGATCTCGACCGGGCGATCGCCGACGAGTCCGCGCACGGGCTCGTGAAGGTGCTGACGGTGCCCGGCAAGGACCGCATCCTCGGCGTGACGATCGCCGGCGAGCATGCCGGCGACCTGATCGCCGAGTTCGTCCTGGCGATGCGCCATGGCCTGGGGCTGAACCAGGTGCTGGCGACGATCCACATCTATCCGACCTGGAACGAGGCGAACAAGTACGCGGCGGGCGTCTGGAAGAAAGCGCATGCGCCGCTGGGCCTGCTGAGCCTCGTGGNNGCGCACCGCGCCTGGGATGCGCTCCTGAAGCGGCATGTGGTGCTGTCGGCCGGCGGCAGGTCCTCGAAACTCGACTATGCCGGCATGGCGAGGGATCACGCTGCGCTGCAGGCTTACCTTGCGACGCTGTCCGCCGTTCCCGAGGCGGAGTTCGCCGCGTGGCCGAAGGCGCAGCGCATGGCGTTTCTGATCAATGCCTACAACGCCTTCACGGTGGAGAAGATCCTGCAGCGCTATCCCGACATCCGCTCGATCTGGGATTTCGGCAAGGTCTTCGGCAATCCGTTCAAGGACGCGTTCTTCACGCTCTTCGGCCGAAAGCATTCGCTCGACGGCATCGAGCACGAGACGTTGCGGCGGCGGGGCGCGTACGACGAACCGCGCGTGCACTTCGCAGTGAACTGCGCCTCGATCGGCTGCCCTATGCTGCGCGAGGAGGCGTATGTCGCGGACCGGCTCGAGCGGCAGCTCGAGGAGCAGGCGGCGCGGTTCCTGTCGGACCGGAGCCGCAACCGGCTCGCGGACGACGGCCGGCTGGAGGTCTCGAAGATCTTCGACTGGTTCAAGGACGATTTCGGCGAGCGGGAGCGCTTCTTCGCACGGCACGCGGGGCTGCTGGCCGACGATCCCCAGGGACGGCAGCGGATCGTGGAGGGGCGGGCGCCGCTCGCGTTCCTGGAATACGACTGGACCCTGAACGACGCGAGGCGCTGAGGCCGTGAAGCTCTCGGTCATCGTTCCGGTGCTGGATGAGGCGGCGGGCATCGTGGGGGCGCTCTCCGCCCTTCAGCCCCTGCGCGCTCGCGGCCACGAGATCATCGTCGTGGACGGTGGCAGCCGGGACGGCACGGCGGCGCTCGCCGCGCCGCTCGCCGATCGCGTGGCGGTCGCGCCGCGCGGGCGCGCGAGCCAGATGAATCAGGGCGCGGCGCTGGCGAACGGCGACGGGCTCCTTTTCCTGCATGCCGACACACGCCTGCCGCCTGGGGCCGACCAGCTCGTCGCCGAGGCGCTGGGCAGCGAAGGCCGCGTCTGGGGGCGCTTCGACGTCCGCGTCGAGGGGCGCTCGCCGCTGCTCGGTGTCGTCGCGCACTGCATGAACCTGCGCTCGCGGCTCACGGGCATCGCGACCGGCGACCAGGCGATATTCGCCTCGCGCGCGGCGTTCCAGACGCTGGGCGGCTTTCCGGCGATTGCGCTCATGGAGGACATCGCCTTCAGCCGGCGCGCGCGCCGCCTCGGTGCGCCGGCCTGCCTGCGCGCAAGCGTCGTCACGTCGGGCCGGCGCTGGGATCGCCACGGCGTGCTGCGCACCGTCTTCTTCATGTGGCGCCTGCGCCTGGCGTACTTCTGCGGCGCCAGCCCGGATGAACTCGCGCGACGGTACGACGCCCGGGCCTGAAGCGGTCGTCATCGTCTTTGCGCGCGCGCCCGTGCCGGGCCGCGTGAAGACGCGGCTGGCGCGTGCCATCGGCGCGCGGGCCGCCGCCCGCCTGCACGCGCGTCTCGTCGAGCGTGCCGTCGCCACCGCGGTCGGCGCGCGCGCCGGGATCGTCGAACTGCATTGCGCGCCCGACGCGCGACACCCCTTTCTGCGCCGGCTCGCCGCGCGTTACGGCATTCGCGCCCGCGGCCAGCCGCGCGGCGACCTCGGGGCACGCATGCACGGNNTCCATGCGCTGCGCGGCGGAGAGGACGCGGTGTTTTCGCCGGCGAGGGACGGCGGCTACGCGCTCGTCGGTCTGCGCCGCAGTACGGCGCGGCTGTTCAGCGACATTGCGTGGGGCGGGCCCGAGGTCATGCGCATGACGCGCGAGCGGCTGCGGCAACTCGGCTGGTCCTGGCGCGAATTGCGTGGCATCTGGGACGTTGACCGGCCGCCGGATTATGCGCGGCTGCGGCGCACGCGCCTGCTGCGCACGGCGCCTTGAATCGGCGCGGCATCGCGTCAGGCATCAGATCGCGCCGGAGGCCCGGAGCAGTTCGGCGATGCGCTCTGCCAGGACGCGGTAACCCGCCGCGTTCGGGTGGATGGGGTCCGATTTCTGCGAGGGCGTTCGAAGGATCCTGCCGATCACGGCGTCCTCGTAAGGGATGCCGAACTCCTTCGCGACCTCTCCATAGAACGCCGCCGAAGTCACCGTGAGGCCCGGCTCGGGCGTGCCGACGAGCACGACGTCGATGCCGCGGCTGCGCGCCAGCCGGATCATGGCGCGCACGTTCTCGGCGGTCTGCGACTTGGGCAGGCGCCGCAGGAAGTCGTTGCCCCCGTGCAGGAGCACCAGGAGCCTCGGTTGGTGCTCGTCCAGCGTTTCCGGCAGCCTCCTCAGCCCGTCGCCGCTCACTTCGCCCGGAACTCCGGCGCGCACCACCCGGCGCCCGACGAGCACGGCGAGCTGCGCGGGATAGCTCTCGGCCTCGTTCGCGCCCGTGCCAAACGTCAGGCTGTCCCCGAACGCGAGCAGGGTCGCGTCCGACGCCAGCGGCGCGAGCCGGGGCGGCTTGCCGCATGCCGCGCAGAGCAATGCAAGGATGGCGACAGCTAGCCAGGAAACGCGCCGGAAAGCCCCCGGTTGCTCCATGGACGCCATGCTACACTCGCCCGGCGCTACCGAGAGCGCGCGTGCACGTGGGAGATTGATGATGAAAATCAAGGGACCGAAAGAGTTCTGGGCGGGGCTGATGTTCATCGCCTTCGGCCTGTTCTTCCTGATCGGATCGCAAATCAACTACCAGATGGGCACTGCGGTCCGCATGGGGCCGGGGTACTTCCCCAGCGTGCTGGGCGGAATCCTCGCCGTCCTCGGCGTTCTCGTGCTGGTCGATGCCTTCGTCGAAGACGGACCCAAGGTTCCGAAGTTCAATTTCCGGCCGCTGGTCATGATCCTGATCGCGTGCCTTGCGTTCGCGTACACGCTGAAGCCGCTCGGCCTGATCGGCGCCATCGCCGCCCTGGTATTTATCGGCGCGTTCGGGGGTCATGAATTCAAGTTCAAGGAGGTGACGATCCTGACCGTCGTGCTGGTGATCTTCTCCGTCCTGGTCTTCGTGAAGGGCCTGACCCTGCCGTTCCCGATCTGGCCGGCCTTCATGGAATAAGAGCGCGCGATGGAAATCTTCAGCAATCTTCTGCTCGGCTTTCAGGTCGCCCTGACGCCGTTCAACCTCCTCATGTGCCTGGTCGGGGTGCTGCTCGGCACGCTGATCGGCGTGCTGCCCGGCGTGGGTCCCGTGGCGACGATCGCGATGCTGCTGCCGATCACGTTCAACCTCAACCCGATCGGCGCGCTGATCATGCTGGCGGGCATCTATTACGGCGCGCAGTACGGCGGCTCGACGACGGCGATTCTCGTCAATCTGCCGGGCGAATCGTCCTCGGTGGTCACCTGTCTGGACGGCTACCAGATGGCGCGCCAGGGGCGTGCCGGACCCGCGCTCGCCACCGCGGCGCTCGGGTCGTTCTTCGCGGGCTGCGTCGCGACGCTGGTGGTCGCGATGTTCGCGCCGCCGCTCGCCGAGGTGGCGTTGAAGTTCGGCCCCGCGGAGTACTTCTCGCTGATGGTGCTCGGTCTGGTGGCCGCGGTGGTTCTCGCGCACGGCTCGCTCCTGAAGGCGATCGCGATGGTGATCCTGGGGCTGCTGCTGGGCCTCGTCGGCACGGACGTGAATTCGGGCGTGCTGCGCTTTGCCTTCAACATCTCCGAGCTGGCCGACGGCATCGGATTCGTCACGGTTGCGATGGGCATGTTCGGCCTTGCCGAGATCATCACCAACCTCGAGCACACGGAGACGCGCGAAGTATTCACCAGCAAGGTGAAGCACCTGTGGCCGACGAAGGAGGACTGGAAGCGCCTTTGGGGTCCGGTGCTGCGCGGCACCTTCCTCGGCTCGGCGCTCGGCATCCTGCCGGGCGGCGGCGCGCTCCTGGCGTCGTTCGGCGCCTACACGCTGGAGAAGAAGGTCTCCAAGTATTCGCACGAGTTCGGCAAGGGCGCGATCGAGGGCGTCGCGGCGCCGGAGTCGGCGAACAACGCCGGCGCGCAGACTTCGTTCATCCCGCTGCTCACGCTCGGCATCCCGTCCAACGCCGTGATGGCGCTCATGATCGGCGCGATGATGATTCAGGGGATCGCGCCGGGGCCCCAGGTCATGACGGAGCGCAAGGAGCTCTTCTGGGGCATGATCGCCTCGATGTGGGTGGGCAACCTGATGCTGGTGGTGCTCAACCTGCCGCTGATCGGCATGTGGATCAAGCTGCTGACGGTGCCCTACCGGATACTCTATCCGTCGATCCTCGTGTTCATGGCGATCGGCGTCTACAGCCTGTCGAACAATCCCTTCGACGTGTTCCTGATGTCCATCTTCGGCCTGCTGGGCTACGTCTGCGTGAAGCTGGAGTGCGAGCCCGCGCCGATGATCCTCGGCTTCATCCTCGGGCCGCTGATGGAGGAGAACCTGCGGCGCGCGATGCTGCTATCGCGCGGCGATCCGATGACCTTCATCCAGAAGCCGATTTCCGCGGGCTTCATCATCGCGTCGGTGATTCTCCTGGTGATCATCGCGCTGCCGGCCCTGCGCAAGAAGCGGGAGGAAGTGTTCGTCGAGGAATGATGCGCCGGGCTCTTGCCGCGCTCGCGCTGTTTTCGGCCGCTGCGGCGGCGTGCGCGCAGGCGTGGCCGACGAAGCCGATCCGCCTGATCGCGCCCTACGCGGCGGGCGGCCCGATCGACATCAGCGCGCGGCTGATCGCGCCGAAGCTCCAGGAGGCGCTCGGCCAGCCGGTGATCGTGGAAAACCGGCCCGGCGCGGGTGGCAACATCGGCGCCGATCTGGTCGCCAAGAGCGCCCCCGACGGCTACACGCTCGTCATCGGCGCGATCGCGACGCACGCCATCAATCCCTGGCTGTTCTCCGGCCTGCCGTATGACCCGATCAAGGATTTCCGCCACGTCGCGCTGATCGTCCAGGTGCCGAACGTGCTGGTGGTCAACAACGAGCTGCCGGCGCGAAGCGTCGGCGAGCTGATCGCGCTGGCGAAGGCGCAGCCCGGCAAGCTCGATTTTGCCTCGGGCTCGACCGGTTCTACGGGACACCTCGCGGGCGAGATGTTCAAGCTGATGACCGGGACCTACATGGTGCACATCCCGTACAAGGGGGCCGCGCCCGCCGTGGCGGACCTGATGGCGGGGCGCGTGCATCTGATCTTCGACAATCTCGCCAGCGCGTTGCCGAACGTCAAGGCGGGCAAGGTGCGCGCAATCGCCGTGACGACGCGCCAGCGCTCCGCCTTCCTGCCGGAGCTGCCGACCCTCGACGAGTCGGGTCTCCGGGGCTTCGACATGACGACGTGGTGGGGCGTCATGGCGCCCGGGAAGACGCCGCAGGCGGTGGTCGAGCGCCTCCATGCCGAGGTCTTTCGCGCGCTCGAATCGCCCGACGTGCGGCAGCGGCTGCGCGCGATGGGCTCGGAAGTTCCCGCGGTGCGCACGCCGGAGGCGTTCACGGCATTCGTCGCCTCGGAGCTGAAGACCTACGGCGACCTGGTGAAGCGCTCCGGCGCGAAACCGGACTAGNNAGGATCGCGTCGCCTAGAGCGCCGCGATGGTCTGCACCTCGATCAGGTACGGCTCGCCGACCAGCCGGTCGATGACGAGCAGGGTGTTGGGCGGGTACTTGCCGTCGGGGAACAGGCGCGGAAATTCGCGCAGCCGCCAGGCCATGAATTTCGGTATGTCCTGCGAGTGCACGAGATAGGTCGTGAACTGCACCACGTTCTTCCAACCAGCCCCTGCCGCAGCGAGCGCTTTTTCGATCTGCGCGAACACGCCGCTGCACTGCGTGTCGAAATCGTCGCCCGGCGCGAGCATGCCGGCGATGTAAAGGGTTTCCGAGGCATTCCGAACGCGCGTCATGTGCGAGTACTGGCCGAGCGGCTTGCCCAGCGCCTCGACGTTCGTGATCGTGATATCGGCCATCGCAGAGTCTCCTAGGGCTTTCCCGGCAGCAACCTTGCCGCCAGGTCGAAAAAATCGTCGACGTTGAAGTCGAACGCGCGTTCGGCGCGGAGGTCGGTGCGCACCTGGGGGCCGAACTCGAGCGGACGGCGGACGAACGCGGTGCGCAGTCCGCAAGCCTTCGCTGCGAACAGGTCGTCCTTGTGCGCGGCGACCAGCATGAGCTGTCGCGGCTCGAGCCCCAGCAGGCGCGCGGCGCCCAGGTACGCCTCCGGATCCGGCTTGTAGTGGCGGAAGAGCTCGGCCGACAGGACGCAGTCCCAAGGCAGTCGCGCGTGCTTCGCCATGTTCACCAGGAGCGCGACGTTGCCATTGGATAGCGTGGCGATGGTAAAGCCGCGCTTCAGCCGCGCGAGCCCGCCGCGCGCATCCGGCCAGGGACGCAGGCGGTGCCAGGCGCGATTGAGGTGATCCTTCTCCGCCTCGCTCAGCCCGGCGATGCGGAACTGGCGCAGCAGATCGTCGAGGATCATGCGGTGCAGCGCATCGATGCTCGTCCAGCCGAGCTCGCCCGAGCGGACGCGCGCCATGGCGGGGCGGTAGCCCGCGCGCCACGCATCGGCGAACGCCGGCCAGTCGACGCGCAGGCGCCTGGCGCGCCCGAGCCGGCGGCCCTCGCGGATGATCGAGCCCCGCCAGTCCACCACCGTGCCGAAGACGTCGAAGACGAGCGCGCGCAGTTCTCGCGCAGACGCCGGCATCACGCTATTGAAGCTGTACCGTGCCGCTCGCCGAGACGACGACGCGGGTCGTGCCCGGTTCGACGGCGGGCGGCGCGCCCTCGGCAAGCATGGCGCGCGCGGCCATCGGCCGCGGCGCGATCGGCCCGCCGCCGGAGATCTGCAGGTCGCGAATGCGGAAACTTTTCGCCTTCAGCGCGTCGCGCGCCAGGCGCGCGCGTTCCTCGAACGCGGCAATCGCCTCGGCGACCAGCTCGTTCTCGGCCGCCTTGCGCGTCTCGTTGGAGACGCCGAGCGCCATCTGGCTCACGACGAGCGAGGACTGCAGCTTGCCGATCAGCGCAGTCGCGGCGGCGAAGTCGGTGGACTCGATGCGCAGCTCCTGCCGCACGCGCCAGCGCGCGACCCGGTTGCGGTCGTAGACCGGGTAGGTCTGGTAGGCGCCGGAGCGGACCTTGATTCCCCGCTGCTCGCGGGCGAGCTCGAGCGCGCGGCGCATCGTGCGGTTGACGCTGTCGGCGAGGGGCGCCGGATCCGCGCCTTCAGCCTCGGCGGCCAGCGTGGCGGTGAGGAGATCGTTGGCGATTTCCCGCTCGGCCTGCGCGGCAAGCGTCACCAGATTGAACAGGGTGCCGGCGCCNNAGCCACGCGGGCGTTCTCATGATGTGCGCTCGTGCTGCCACTGCACGTCGCCCCGTCCGCCGGCGCGGTTCAGCGCCCGCCCGAGCACGAAGAGCAGGTCAGACAGTCGGTTGAGATACTGGCGTACGGGCTCGCTGACCGCTTCCGATTGGCCCAGCGCGACGAGGCTGCGCTCGGCGCGCCGGCACACGGTGCGCGCCAGGTGCGCCGCCGCTGCCGCGCGCGTGCCTCCCGGGAGAATGAATTCCTTGAGCGGCTCGAGCGATGCGTTGTGTGCCTGCGTCAGCGACTCGAGGCGCGCGACGTGCGCGTCGCCGACCATGCGGTGCCCGGGAATGCAAAGCTCTCCGCCAAGGTCGAACAGGTCGTGCTGCACCCGTGACAGCGCCTCGCGAACCGCGTCGGGGACTGTCTCGGCCAGCACGAGGCCGATCGCCGAGTTCAGTTCGTCGATGTCGCCGAGCGCCTGGATGCGGGGCATGTTCTTGGCGACGCGCGAGCCGTCGCCGAGGCCGGTATCGCCGGCGTCGCCGGTGCGCGTCGTGATCTTCGAGAGCCGGTGTCCCATGGAAGCCCGAATTATAGGCCCCGCCGGACCCCGTCCCCAGGCGAGGGTCTAGGCCGTCGGCGACCGGCCCTCAATGATCTCGAGCAGTACGCCCGCTGCCTTCTCGCACTGCGCGCGCGAGACGTCGAGATGCGTCACCGCGCGCACCGTGCGCGCATCGAACGCAAAGACCAGCACGCCGCGCTCGCGGGCGCGCGCGACCACGGTGGGCGCATCGGGGGCCGATCCGCCGAGGCGAAACACGAGGATGTTGGTCTGCACCGCGGCCGGATCGATCTGCACGCGCTCGCTCGACGCCAAGCGCTCGGCGATGCGCCGCGCATTCTCGTGGTCCTCGGCCAGCCGCGCGACGTTGCGCTCGATGGCATAGATGCCCGCCGCGGCGTAGAAACCCACTTGGCGCATGGCGCCTCCCGCCATGCGCCGGTAGCGCACCGCGTGCTGGATCAGTTCGCGCCGGCCGGCGAGCAACGATCCGCCGGGCGCGCCGAGCCCCTTGGAGAGCGCGACCGAAACGAGGTCGAACGGCTCCGCCAGCTCGCCGACGCCGCGACCGCTCGCCACGGCGGCATTCCACAGGCGTGCGCCATCCAGGTACGTGGCGACGCCCCGCTCGCGCGCCGCCGCGCAGATGCGCTCGGCCTCCGCCTGCGGAAAGACGATGCCGCCCGAGCGGTTGTGCGTGTTCTCGATCTCCACCAGCGCGGTCGGGGGATAGATGACGTGGCCGCGCGGCTTGAGCGCCGACACGAACTCGGCCGCCGTGAATGCGCCGCGTTCGCCGATCTCGGTGAACTGGACGCCGGCGTTGGCGGCCGAGCCGCCCGTTTCGTGCCATACCGCGTGGCACTCGCGGCTGACGATGACGTCGTCGCCGGGCCGCGTCAGCACGCGCAGCGCGACCTGGTTGGACATGGTTCCGCT
>DKBI01000102.1 GCA_002451175.1 Betaproteobacteria bacterium UBA6904 | reverse complement strand
GTTCGTGCCGGTCGGCTGCCAGCACTGCGACGAACCCCCGTGCCTCGACGTCTGCCCGACCACCGCGACGAAGAAGCGTGCCGACGGCATCGTCACCGTCGACTACGACCTGTGCATCGGCTGCGCGTACTGCGCAGTCGCCTGTCCCTATCAGGCCCGCTACAAGACCGATCGCCAGGAATTTGCCTACGACAAGCCGACGGAGGTCGAGCAGCTGCGTTTCGACCCGAAGCGCCTCGGCGTCGCAACCAAGTGCACGTTCTGCTCGGACCGCATCGACGCGGGGCTGGAGAAGGGACTGAAGCCCGGCGTCGATCCGGAGGCGACGCCGGCGTGCGTGAACAGCTGCATTGCGCAGGCGCTGCACTTCGGCGACATCGAGGACAAGGCGAGCAACGTCTCGCAGCTGCTGGCCGAGAACCAGTTCTTCCGCATGCACGAGGAGCTCGGCACCGAGCCCGGCTTCTATTACCTGTGGGACAAGCAATGAGCCATTACGGGCCGAAACCCTGGATCCAGCAGCACTGGGACTGGCGCGCGGCAGGCAACTTCCTGTTCGGCGGCACGGGCAGCGGGCTCATTCTCGCGGCGTCGCTCGCGCTGCCGCTCGGGCCCGCGCGCGCGGTGTCGCTTCCCCTGGGGCTCGTGCTCGTTGCACTGGGACTGACGTGCGTCTGGCTGGAGATCGGGCGTCCGCTGCGCGCCCTGCACGTGTTCTTCAATGCGCGCACGTCCTGGATGACGCGCGAGGCGTTTGCCGCCGCCCTGCTGTTCGGGGTCGCCGTAGCGGCGTTCTTTCGCCCCGGCGAGTGGATGGAGGTCCTGCTCGGCGCGTCTGCGCTGCTCTTTGCGTACTGCCAGGGCATGATCCTGCGGGCGTCGAAGGGCATTCCCGCGTGGCGCGAGCCGCGCGTGCTCGCCTTCATCCTCACGACGGCAGCGTCCGAAGGCGCCGCGCTGGCGCTCGTGCTGGCGCTCGCGTACAAGTTCAACGGCAACCTGGTGTACGGGCTTCTCGGGATTGCGTTGCTGGCGCGCCTCGCCGCATGGATGGCCTACGTCGGTCGCGTGGCGCCGAAGCTCACCGGCGCGCCGCGCAAGGCGCTGGAGGGCGTGACGCCGTTTCTCGTCTGGGCCGGCACCGCCGGCGCGCTCGCGCTGGCCGTCGCGTCGGCATGGCTGCCCCCGCCGTTTGCGCTGCCCCTCGGCCTGGCCTGCGCAGCGCTCGCCATTGGCGCCGGCTGGCACGCCAAGCGCACGATGGTGACGCGCGCGTCGCTGAACCAGGGGTTCGCGCTGCCGAAGCTGCCGGTGCGCGGCGTGCGATGAACCAATCCCGAGGAGTTGCGCCATGAGCACACCCGTTGCCGCATCCGAGTTGAAGACCCGCCGTCTCGCGCCGGCCGATCTCGATGCCGTGGTCGCGATGGACAGCGCNNCCGGAGCTGCACGCGCAGTTCGCGGTGGAGGAGCGCGGCGCGCTCGCGGGCTACGTTCTCGGCCGGGTGCTCGAAGGAGAATTCGGCCGCACCGAGCCGGCCGTGCGGCTCGAGCTGATCGAAGTCGCGCCGGGCTCGCGCGGTCATGGCGCGGGGCATGCGCTGCAGGAGGCGCTCGAGGCCGAGGCGCGCCGGCGCGGCGCGCGCGAGCTGCGCACCGCGGCGCTCTGGACCGAGCCCACGATGCTGCATTTCCTCGCGGCCAACGGCTGGCAGCTGGCGCGCAACCAGGTGCTCGATTGCGCGATCGGCGAAGTCGATCTCGGCAGCAGCCACGAGGCGCCCGTCGCCTCCCCCGACGACGCTCCGACGGGTGACGCCAACGATTACAGCGCGCCCTCGGCCAACGACTACGAGGCGCTTGCCCGCGATCGCGCCGAGATTCGCGCCCTGAAGGACTCCGATCTCGACGGCGTGGTGCGCATCGACCGGCGCCTCACGGGCCATGACCGCAGCGCGTATCTGCGCCACGCGATTGCGGAGGCGCTCGGCGAATCGGGTATCCGCATCTCGCTGGCGGCGGTGGTGGACGGGTCGCTGGCGGGATTCGTCATGGCGCGCGTGGATCTCGGGGACTTCGGGCGCGCCGCGCCGGTCGCCATCCTCGACACCGTCGGCGTGGATCCGCTGCAGCAGACGCATGGGATCGGGCACGCGCTGCTGTCGCAGCTCTTCGTCAACCTCACCGCGCTGCGGGTCGAGCGGGTGGAAACGGTCGTCTCGCTGAACGACCTCCCGCTGCTCGCGTTCTTCGTGCACGCGGGCTTCGGGCCGTCGGGACGGCTGGATTTCCTCAAGCGCGTCGGCTGACGCACGCTCGGGCGGCCCTGCGCCGCTTGATCGCCCGATCGAAGTTGTCGGTCGCCTTCAGGTTCATGCGGTTGCCGCAGCCTGTGGCGCGCCAGTCGTTACAGCTCTTGCGGAAACGTGCGGGACCGGTTGCCTGTGCTGCGCGCCGCGCCGCTGGACGACCCGAAAGCAGACATCACAAGGACGCCGATCGAACCGAAGCGAACTGTCGACGCCGGAGCTCAGAGGGACTAAGTCAGGTGACGCCTGATGGCCTGGCCATATCCGCCTGCCCCCTCGAACGCATCGCGCCCGTCACTGCAGAACCGGTCGCACGGTGATACCCGTGCGCCCGTAGACGGTCGCCTCAGGGCGCCATCGTTTCCCGCGTCACTTCCCATCCCGCGTCGGCGCCGCCGGGCAGCATCTGCCCGTTGTCCTCGCCGACTTCCGTATCGATGAGCCGATTGAGCTTTTCGTTCATGGCGAGAACGAGTTCCCCGTGCTGCTTGCCGTTCAAGGCCAGATTGTTCATCTCCAGCGGGTCAGCCTTGAGATCGAACAGCTCGACGTCATTGAACTTGCGGATTTCTTCCAGCGTGGTCGGCCGGTTGTGCTGTTTCGGGGAGAAATAGCGCGCGAACACATGGCGGCCGTCGTAAACCATGCGCACCGCGCCGCGCTTCATCATGTCGGGCACGATGCCGGCGCTCTTGAGCTGGTCCGGCTTGCCCCCCTTCCTGATGTGTGCGACGGCCTTGAGGAGGAAATCGCCGTCGATGTAGGCGAACATGTTGTAGTTGAACAGCACGCCCTCGTGCACGGCATTGGTGTCGGCGCGTTCTGGGGCAGCCAGCACGCCGGCAAAGTCCTTGCCGGGAAGTCCCTTGACGATCCCTGCGCGCTTGTCGGGCGTCACGCCGGTAAACCCGACCAGCGT
>DKBI01000074.1 GCA_002451175.1 Betaproteobacteria bacterium UBA6904 | reverse complement strand
CGCCTCGCGGGTGCTCATGCGCCCGGAGATCTGCACGCGGCCGCCGGGGATCTCCGTGCGGATGACCGGCGCGGTGATGACCTCGCCCTTGTTCTTCTCGATCAGCAGGATGGCCATGCGCTTGCCGACGCTCTCGCGCGTGACCTCCTGGAAGATGCGCGCGCCGGGGCCGTCGAGGCGCAGGTGCACCGCCGGCTCGTTCGTCTGGTTGTCGAAGCCGGGCTGGGCGTCGGTGAGCCGGTCGCCCGTGAGCACGACCTGCTTCTTCACCAGCAGCGGCTGGCCGTTGCGCTCGACGTAGTACTCCGTGCCGAAGGGCACGTCGCCGCGCGCCGCCGCCTCGAGGATGGCGGCCGTCATCTTCTCCTCGTCCACCATGCGGATTTCGAGGCTCGCCGTGCGGCCGAGGATGTCTTTCGCCTTGGCCGTGTCCTGCACGCCCGGCAGCTGCACCACGACGCGGTCCGCGCCCTGCTGCTGAATCACGGGTTCCGCGACGCCCAGCTCGTTGATGCGGTTGTGCAGCGTGGTGATGTTCTGCTTCAGCGCGTACTCCTGCGTGCGCTTGATGGCGTCGGGCTTGAGCGCGGCGATGAGAAACAGCTCCTCGCCCTCGCCGCGCTCGGTGAGCGCGAGTTCGCTGACGCTGTCGGTGATCGTCGCGCGCGCCCGGTCGCGCGTCGGCGCGTCGCGGAAGCGGATGCGCAGGGTCTGGCCCTCGCGCTGGACGCCCGCGTGGCGCACGTTCTTGTCGCGCAGCGTGGAGCGCAGGTCGCCCGCCAGGCT
Organism: Betaproteobacteria bacterium UBA6904; assembly: GCA_002451175.1. Classification (GTDB taxonomy): domain Bacteria; phylum Pseudomonadota; class Gammaproteobacteria; order Burkholderiales; family SG8-39; genus 2-02-FULL-66-14. The sequence continues at coordinate 2,890 of DKBI01000074.1, read as the reverse complement.
CTCCAGGCGCTTGGTGATCGCCGCCTGCATGTCGACCTGGAGGAGGAAGTGCACGCCGCCGCGCAGNNCCGAGATACATCGGCAGCGCGTGGATCGCGCTGAGCCAGTTGGGCGAGGCGGACAGCAGATTCAGCGCGACCACGTAGGTCGGATTGTCGCGGTCGGGGTTGAGCCCCTTCTCGATGATGTCGCGCGCCCTGAGCTGCGCGTCCGCGTCAGTGAGGCGCACCCGGACGCTGTTGGCGTCGGCCAGCGTGCCGGTGATCGGGAGCTGCGCCTGCTGGAGCATGGACTCGACCCGCTGCAGCAGGGCGAGGTCCACCTTCACGGTCGCCTTGGCGCTCGAGACCTGCACCGCGGGCGATTCGCCGAAGAAATTCGGCAGCGTGTACAGGAACGCGATCAGGATGCCGACCGCGATCAGCGCGTACTGCCAGGCGCGATACCGGTTCACGGATGGGCTACTGGATCGACTTCAGCGTGCCCTTGGGAAGCAGGGTCTGCACTGCCGCCTTCTGCACGCTGATCTCGGTCTCCGGCGCGATCTCGATGCGCAGGTACGCCTCGCCGAGCTTGGTGATCTTCCCGGCCACGCCGCCCGCGGTCACCACCTCGTCGCCCTTTTGCAGCGCATCGATCATCGCCTTCTGCTCCTTCTGGCGCTTCATCTGCGGGCGGATCATGAGAAAGTACAGCAGCACGAACATCAGGATGATCGGCAGGAAGCCGAGCAACCCGGCGTCGCCGGGCGCGCCGGCCGGCGCTTGCGCAAAGGCGGAGGAGATCAACACGAGGAAGCCCCGGAAAGCTGGAAAAGCGCGAAATTATACGCTAGAGGGGTGTTGGACGCAGGTCCGGCGTTTCGATGGGCGCCGTGCTGCATTTGCCGTTCTCAGGTCACGCCCTTTGCGGCGTGAATCTCGCCGAAAAGGGCGTGATCGACGGAAACCCCCTAACCGTGGGCCTCAGCCCGGCGCGCCGGTCTCGTCGTCCGCCCCCATGCGCCGCATCTGCAGAATCTGCGCGGTCGTCTGCTCCAGCGTGCCGGCCTCGATCGCCGCGCGCAGCGCCCGCATCAGGTCCTGGTAGTAATGCAGGTTGTGCCAGGTATTCAAGCGTGCGCCGAGGATTTCGTTGGCCTTCTGCAGGTGGTGGAGATAGGCGCGCGTGAAGTGCCGGCAGGCGTAGCAGCCGCAGGTCGCGTCGAGCGGCCGGGGATCGTCCCGCCAGCGCGCGTTGCGGATCTTGACGTCGCCGAAGCGTGTGAACAGCCACCCGTTGCGCGCATTGCGGGTGGGGAGCACGCAGTCGAACAGGTCGATGCCGGCGAGAACCGCCTCGACGATGTCCTCCGGCGTGCCCATGCCCATCAGGTACCGCGGCTTGTCCTGCGGCAGTTGCGGCGCCGTGTGCGCGAGGATCCGGCGCCGGTCGGCCTTCGGCTCCCCGACCGACAGGCCGCCAATCGCGTAGCCGTCGAAGCCGATCTCGCGCAGGCCCGCGAGCGAGACGTCGCGCAGCGCCTCGTACATCCCGCCCTGGACGATGCCGAAGAGCGCGTTCGGATTGCCCTCGTGCGCGCGCCGCGAGCGCTCGGCCCAGCGCAGGGACCGGCGCATCGAGTCCGCGGCCTGCTGCTCCGCCGCCGGATGCTCGAGGCACTCGTCGAAGATCATGACGACGTCGGCATTGAGGACGCGCTGGATGCGCATCGACTCCTCGGGCGTGAGCAGCAGGCGGTCGCCGTTCACCGGCGAGGCGAACTGCACGCCCGTCTCGCTCACCTTGCGCAGCGCGCCCAGACTGAAGACCTGGAACCCCCCGGAGTCCGTGAGGATCGGGCGCTGCCACCCCATGAAGCGGTGCAGACCGCCGTGCGCGGCGATCACCTCGAGGCCCGGCCGCAGCCAGAGATGGAAGGTGTTGCCGAGCACGATCTGCGCGCCGAGCGATTGCAGCTCGTCGGGCGACATGGCCTTCACCGAACCGTAGGTTCCGACCGGCATGAAGGCAGGCGTGTCGACGGGCCCGTGCGCCAATTCCAACCGGCCGCGGCGCGCTGCGCCGTCGGTATGGGACAGGAAGAACTTCATCGCCGCCGCGTCATGCCGCACGCTCGATCAGCATGGCGTCGCCGTAGGAGAAGAAGCGGTAGCCTTCCGCAATCGCGTGGGCATAGGCGCGCCGCAGGTGCTCGGTGCCGCCGAACGCCGAGACCAGCATCAGCAGGCTCGACTTCGGCAGGTGGAAGTTGGTCACCAGGCGCTCGACGACGCGGAAGACATACCCCGGGTAGACGAACAGTTCGGTTTCTCCCTGGCAGGCGCCGCTCGCCGCCCAGGTCTCGAGTGCGCGCAGCACCGTCGTGCCCACGGCGAGCACGCGTCCGCCGGCTTTGCGGGTGGCGCCAATCGCTTCGACGGTCGCCGACGGCACGGCGTAGCGCTCGCGGTGCATCCGGTGCTGCTCGAGCGCTTCGCTGCGCACCGGCTGGAAGGTTCCGGCGCCCACGTGCAGCGTGACGCGGGCCAGCCGCGCCCCGGCGGCAACGACCCGCTCGAGCAGGGGGCGATCGAAATGCAGGCCCGCGGTCGGCGCGGCCACTGCCCCGGGTTTTTCCGCGAACACGGTCTGATAGCGCTCGGCGTCGGCCGCATCGGGAACGTGGCGCACATACGGCGGCAGCGGCACCTGGCCGTGGCGCTCGAGAACCTGCATCACCGGTTCCGAGAAGCGCACGCGGAAAAGATCTTCTTCGACGGCCAGCACCTCGACCGCGACGCCGTCGCCCACCACGAGGCGGGCGCCGGCCCGGGTGCGATGGCCCGAGCGCATCAGCACCAGCGCCTCGCGCTCCCCAACGATACGCTCGACGAACACCTCGGCGCGC
>DKBI01000088.1 GCA_002451175.1 Betaproteobacteria bacterium UBA6904 | reverse complement strand
CTACGAGGGCGAGAACATGCTCGTCATCAACCCCAACGAGTGCATCGACTGCGGCGTGTGCGAGCCCGAGTGCCCGCCGAAGGCGATCGTGCCCGACTCGGACGGCCAGGCCGAGAAATGGCTGAAGCTCAACACGGATTACGCGGCGAAGTGGCCGAACATCACCCGCAAGGGCACGACGCCGCCCGACGCCGACGCGCACAAGGACGAGGCGGGCAAGTTCGAGAAGTACTTCTCCTCCAGTCCGGGCAAGGGCGAGTAGCGCGCGCCTCGGCGCGTCGCCATGGCGCGGCACGCGACGCGAGGGCGCGGATGGGTCTGGGCAGCCGCGTGGCTGCTCGCCGGCTGCGCGTCCTACGACGGGTATACGCTGGTGCCGGGACGCTCCACGGCCGACGAAGTGCGCTCGACGATGGGGGTGCCGTCCCAGACCCTGAGCCGGGAGGGCGATTCGCTCTGGTACTACTCGCGCGGCCCGTTGGGATTCCACGTCTTCGTGGTGCGCATCGCGCCCGACGGGGTGATGCGCTCGATCGAGCAGCGGCTGACCCTCGAGAACGTCCAGCGCGTCGTCCCCGGCACGAGCACCCGCGAGGACGTGCGCGAGCTGTTCGGGCCGCCGTTCGTGGTGTCCGAACTCCCCCGGCTGCAGCGCGAAGTCTGGGAATACCAGCTGCGCGACGTCACGTTTCGCTGGAAGCTCTGGCTGCAGTTCTCGAGTGACGGCGTGGTGCGCGAGGTGCTGCAGATGCGCCACCCGGACGAGGATCCAGCGCCCCGCAGCTGGCGCTAGACGCCGAAGAAGGCGTGCGCGTTGGCGCGTGTCTCGGCGGCCACCTCCTCGGCGGGCCGCCCGAGCGCCTGCGCGATGCGCTTCACGATGTGCGGCAGGAATGCGGGTTCGTTGCGGCGCGCCTTCGGTTGCGGATGCAGGTCGCGCGGGGTGAGATAGGGCGCGTCGGTCTCCACGAGCAGCCGGTCGCGCGGAATTTCCGGTACGAGCTCGAGCAGGTGCCGGCCGCGGCGCTCGTCGCAGATCCAGCCGGTGATCCCCACGTACAGGCCGAGATCCAGGTAGGCGCGCAGCTCGTCCTGCTCGCCGGTGAAACAATGCGCCACCGCGGGCGGCAGCTGCGTGCGATGCGCGCGCAGGATGTCGGCGAAGCGCGGGTGCGCGTCGCGCGAGTGCAGGAACAGCGGCTTGCCGATGGCGCAGGCCAGCTCGAGCTGCGCGACGAACCAGCGCTCCTGGTCCGGATGCGGCGCATAGTTGCGGTTGAAGTCGAGGCCGCACTCGCCCAGCGCGACGACGCCCTGCTGCGCCGCGAGCGCGCGGAGCGCGGCGACGGTCTGCGCGTCGCATTCCCGCGCGTGGTGCGGGTGAACGCCGGCGGTTGCATAGAGAAAACCCGGGTGCGCGTCCGCCAGCGCCGCGGCGGCCCGGCTCTCCGCGACCGTCGTGCCGGTGACGACGATCGTCGCAACGCCCGCGGCGCGTGCCCGCTCGAGCACCGCTCCGAGATCGTCGCGAAAGGCCGCGTGCGTGAGGTTCGCGCCGATGTCCGCCAGCCGCATGGGGCGCGCAGTATACTCGCTCGCCATGCCGATTCCCTCTGCCGCGCTCGAGGTCGAAACCGCCGCGCAGGGGCCGGTGCGCAAGCGCGTGCGCGTCTCCGGCGCATGGACCTTCGAGCATCTGAAGACCCGGCGCGGCGACCTCACGCCGGCGATCGAGGCGCTCGAGCGCGAGCCGCCCGAACACGTGGCCTGGGATCTCACCGACGTCGCGGAGCTGGACGACGTCGGGGCCGTATGGCTCGCGCGCGCCATTCGCGCCGCGCCGCGCGTCGAAGTTGCCGCGCGCCACCGCCTCCTGTTGAACCAGGCGGGCGAGGCGCTGCAGGTGCCCGCAGCCGCTCGCGCGCCGGTCGATCCGTTGGCGCCCATCGTCACGGTGGGTCGGCTGGCGCTCGATTTCGGCGAGCACCTGCGCGACGCGACGATGCGCCTGGGACTGATCGCGATCCGCGCGGCGGAGCTGTCGCAGCGGCCGCGCGATCTGCCGCTGCGTGAACTCTCGGCGGGCGTCTTTCGCTCGGGCGTCACGGCGCTGCCGGTCACTATGCTGGTCGGCTTTCTCGTCGGCATCGTGCTCACCTATCTCTCGGCGCTGCAGCTCAAGCGCTACGGCGCCGATCTGCTGGTCATCAACATCGTCGGCGTCGGCGTGGTGCGCGAACTCGGGCCGATGCTCGCGTCGATCATTGCCGCGGGTCGCTCGGGATCGGCGATCACGGCGCAGCTCGGCGTGATGCGCGTCACCGAGGAAATCGAGGCGCTGTCGGTGATGGGCGTGTCCACCAACGCGCGGCTGGTGCTGCCCAAGGTGATCGCGCTCGCAATCGCGCTGCCGCTGGTGACCTTCTGCACCGACCTGGCGGCGATCGCCGGGGCGCTGCTCGTGTCGCGCTTCACGCTCGGCATCACGCCGGCTGCGTTCCTGGAGGCGCTGCCGCGGGCGGTGGAGGTGGTGAATTTCTGGATCGGCATCGGCAAGTCCGCGGTATTCGGCTTCGCGGTCGCCTTCGTCGCCTGCCATTTCGGCCTGCGCGTGCTGCCGAACACCGAAAGCCTCGCGGCGGGCGTCACGCGCTCCGTGGTCGCCGCGATCACCACGGTGATCGTGCTCGATGCCGCGTTCGCGATTCTCCTGCGCAATGTCGGATAGCGCCGCGGAACACGTCGTCGAGATCGAGGGCCTGCTGAATACGGTCGGGCCGGGCATCGTGCTGCATCGCGACCTCGAGCTGCGCGTGCGGCGGGACGAGGTGCTGTCGCTCGTCGGCGGCTCGGGCAGCGGCAAGTCGCAGCTGCTGCGCGTGATGCTCGGCCTGAAGGCGCCGCAGGCCGGATCGGTGCGCGTGTTCGGGGTGTCCTGGCGCGACCCGCGCTGGAAGCGCGTGCGCGACGCGCGCCGCCGCATGGGCATGCTGTTCCAGAACGGCGCGCTGTTCTCCGCGCTCAGCGTCTACGACAACGTGGCGTTTCCGCTGCGCGAGCGCGGCGGCCTGCTCGAGGGGGAGGTGCGCTCCATCGTGCACGCCAAGCTCGCGCAGGTGGAGCTCGATCCGTCGCACGGCGCGCTGCTGCCGGCCAACCTGTCCGGCGGCATGGTGAAGCGCGTGGCGCTCGCGCGCGCGCTGGCGCTGTCGCCGGAGCTGCTGGTGCTCGACGAGCCGACCGCCGGCCTGGATCCCGACCGCACGACGCGCTTCGTGCGCCTCATCAAGCGTTTGCGCGAGGAGCAGCGCTTCGCCGTCATCATGGTGACGCATGACCTGATGCCGCTGTACGAGCTGACCGACCGGGTCGCCGTGCTGGCCGACCAGCATATAATCGCCTGCGACACGATTGCGGCCGTGCGTCGCCTGGAGCATCGATTCGTGCAGAATTTCTTCGGGCCGGAACGCCGGCGCGCCGCGGACGGGGGCTGATCGCATGGAGAGCCGGGCTTTCGCGCTCTGGACGGGACTCTTCGTCATCGGCCTGGCAGTGGCCGTGATGACCTGGGCGAGCTGGCTGGCGCGCGAGCCGGTCGAGCGGGTGCCCTACCGGGTCGTGGCGACGATGCCCGTGACCGGCCTGAATCCCCAGGCGCAGGTGCGCTATCGCGGCATCGCCGTGGGTCGCGTGGCGGCCATCGGGCTCGATCCCGCGAATGCGCGGCGCATCCTCATCGACATCGAAGTGGATTCGAGCATTCCGGTGACGCGCGGCACGTACGCGCAGCTGGGCATGGAAGGCATTACCGGCATCGCCTACGTGCACCTGTTGGACGACGGCAAGGACCCGCGCCGGCTGCGGGGCGGCGGTCCGGTTGCCGCGGAAATTGCGCTGCGGCCGAGTTTCTTCGACTCCGTCGCGGACGGCGCGGAGGGCGCGGTGCGCGACGCGCGAGAGCTGATGGCCGCGGTCTCCACGCTGCTCACGCCCGAGAATCGCAGGGCCATCTCCGGTACGCTGGCATCGCTGGAGCGCATGACGGCGAACCTGGAAAAGGCTTCCGCGCGCCTGCCGGCGCTGGTGACCCAGACCGAGACGTGGCTCGCGGACGACAAGCGCGCGTTGGTGGAGGATTCGCTGAAGCAGATGCGNNGACACGCGAGGCATGGTCGTGCAGTTCGAGCGCCTGTCGGCGGAGGCGCAGCACGTCGTGGGCACGGTGCAGGGCGAGACGCTGCCGCGCATCAACGAGGCGGCCGATTCGGCGGGGCGCGCCACGCAGCAGTTCAGCAATCTGGCGCACGAGCTCGACCGGCAGCCCGATAGCGTGATCTGGGGCCGTCCCAAGGCGCGACCGGGTCCCGGGGAGCCGGGGTTCCAATGAAGACCGCATGGCTCCTGGCCGCAGCCATCGCCTGCGGAGGCTGCGCGGGCGGCGCGGCGGTCACGGCACCGCGCACCTACGACCTCGGCATTGGCGTGCCGGGCGCGCGTCTCGGCGGGGTTCGCGTGATGCCGGTGCGTTCCGCCGCGCCCTTCGACGGCGTGGAGATGCAGTACCGGCTGGCGTGGCGCAATGCCGCCGAGCTGTCCGCATTCGCGCACAGCCGATGGGCGGCGCCGCCGGGGGAACTGTTGCGCAAGCAGCTGCTGCGCGCCAGCACCGAGGGCATCCCGACCTGCGCGCTGGAGATCGAGTTGCAGGAATTCAGCCAGGTCTTTGCATCGCAGTCCGACAGCGAGGCGCGCATCGAGATGCGCGCGCAGCTGCTTGGACCCAAGGGACGCCTCGGCGCGCGGAGCATCCGCGTGTCGGAGCCGGGTGCCGGCGCGGACGCGGCGGGCGGTGTCGCGGCGCTTTCGCGCGCGGCCGACCGCGCCACGGGCGAGCTCGCGTCGTGGATCGCGAGCCAGCCGGATTGCCGCTAGCGGCGGGCAGCGCACGCCGGTCGCCCTGACGCGGCNNGTGCTTCCAGCCCGGCGTGAAGCTCGACTTCCGGCATTTCGACGATGGGTACGTGGCCTCCGCGGCCGACGTCGAGGCCGAGCTGGCTCGCATCGGACACGTCTTGCGCCCGCTCGACATCGTTGTCGTGAATACGCGCGCGGGTTCGCGTTACGGCCAGCCTGATTACGTCAGTGCCGGCTGCGGGATGGGCTACGCGGCGACCATGTATCTGCTCGAGCGCGGCGTGCGGCTCACGGGGACGGATGCCTGGAGCTGGGACGCGCCGTTCGTCCATACCGCGGAGCGGTACCGCGCGAGCGGCGATGCCGCGATCATCTGGGAGGGGCACAAGGCGGGCCGGGACATCGGCTACTGCCATCTCGAGAAGCTGCACAACCTCGAGGCGCTGCCCGGCGACGGTTTCACGGTCGCCTGCTTTCCGGTGAAGATCCGCGGCGCTTCGGCCGGCTGGACGCGCGCCGTCGCAATCTTCGACGACGCGATGCTTGCCGCGGCGCGCGCCTGACGCGGCGGCCGGCTCAGTTCAGCCGGATGTTGAGATCCTTGATCAGCCTCGCGTACTTGTCGTAATCCGCGCGCAGGAGCGCCGCGAACTGCTGCGGCGTGCCGCCGACCGGCTCGAGGGCGGACTTGGCGTAGCGCTCGGCAATTCCCGGGTCGGCGAGGGCCTTGCCGATTTCCGCGGCGAGGCGCTCGACGATTTCGCCCGGCGTGCCCGCGGGCGCGAACACCCCGAGCCACTGCTCGATGACGAGGCCCTGGATGCCGGCCTCCTGGTAGGTCGGGATTTCCGGCAGGCTGGGCGCGCGTGATGCCGTGCTCTGCGCCAGCAGCTTCAGTTTGCCGGCCTTGTAATGCGGGATCAGCGGCGAGGAGCCGAGCGAGCCGGCCGGCACCTGCCCGCCGACCAGATCGGCGATTGCCTGGCCGCCGCCTTTGTAGGGCACGTGCGTGAGCTGGATGCCCGCGACCTTGGCGAACCATTCCGCCGTGATGTGCTGCTGCGATCCCGCGCCGGAGGTGGCGTAGGCGACGCCCGGCTTGCTCTTGGCGAGCGCGATGAACTCGGCGAGGCTCGACACGCCCAGCGACGGATGCACGGCGAGGACCACGGGCTGGCGCGCCAGCTGGATGACCGGCACGAAGTCGCGGAACGGATCCCAGGAGATCTTGTAGAGATGCGGGTTGCTGGCGATCGCATCGGGCGCAACGAGCAGCGTGTAGCCGTCCGGCGAGCTCTTCGCCGCGGCCTCGATGCCGATGTTGCCGCCGGCCCCGGCACGGTTCTCGACGATCGCCGATTGGCCGCCGAGCACCTGACCGAGGCGGTCGGCGATCGGGCGCGCCGCGATGTCGGTCGAGCCCCCGGGCGGATAAGGCACGATCCAGCGGATCGGCTTGGCCGGCCAGCCCTGCGCCTGAGCGGCGCCGGCGACGAAAGCGGCAGCGAGGAGCAGCGTACGACCGAAGGATCGCATGGCAGTTTCCTTCTGCAGGATCAGAGACCGAGCGCGCCCGACGCGAGGCGCGCGAGCTCGCGGCGCAACCGGTTCTTCACCGGCGCGTGCGCCCGGCTGGCGTTCAGGTTCTTCAGCTCGTGGGGATCGCGCTCCAGATCGTAGAGCTCGTCGAGCTCGCCGTTGCGTGCGCGGTTCACCCAATGAATGTACTTGAAACGGTCGGTGCGGACCGCCTTGTAGCTCATGCCGACCAGCCAGGGCATGGCGTTCTCCGCCCAGTACTCGACGAGGAACGACTTGCGCCATCCCGCGGCGCGCCGCCGGCCCCCAGCGCGGAACAGCGGCACCAGCGAGCGGCCCTGAATGTGACGGCCCGGCTGGCCGCCCGCGAGTTCGATGAGCGTCGGCGCGATGTCCTGGCAGATCACCAGTTGGTCGATGCGCGTGCCGGCCTTCACGCCGCGCGGGTAGCGCACGAGGAACGGCGAGCGAATGCCCTCCTCGTAGGCGAACCGGCGCTCCGGCCCGAGCGCGTGCTCGCCGAAGAAGTAGCCGTTGTCGCCGAGGAAGAGAATGAGCGTGTCGTCGAGCTGCCCAGTCTTCTCCAACGCGTCGAAGAGCATGCCCACGCCTTCGTCGACCGACGCCATCATCGCCGCGCGCAGGCGGATTTCCTCCTGCGAGCCGGCGAGCACGGCATCGAGCACGGCGCGCGACTTGGGCGAGCGCTTGAGCTCGAAGGCCTCGGTCCAGGCCGGTTTCGACGCTGCAACCTGGCGAGGCGACAGCATGTTCGGCTTCTTCGGAAACACGCAGCCTTGGTACAGGTCGCGGTGGCGCTCGGCGGGGCGATAGCCGCCCTGTTTCGCCAGATCCAGCGTGCCGTCCGGCGCCTGGAAGGCATCCGGGTGGACGGCTTTGTGGGCGAGCACCAGCGACCAGGGCTTGCGCCGCCGCTGGCTGACGAATCGCGTGGCGTGCTCGTTGAGCAGGTCCGTGATGTAGCCCTTGCGCTGAACGTACTCGCCGTTCTCGTTCAGCATCGGGTCGTACAGCCGGCCGTGGCCGTCGAAGCTCACCCAGGTGTCGTAGCCGGGGCGCGGCTTGCCGTCGTTGCCCATGTGCCACTTGCCGATGTGGCCCGTCTCGTAGCCGAGCCTCTGCAGCGCCAGGTGGTAGTTCGGCAGCGCGTGGCTCATCGCGTCGCGCGCGACGTTGTCGATGATGCCGTGCCGGCTCGCGTACTGGCCGGTGAGGATCGAGGCGCGGTTCGGCGAGCAGATCGGCGTGGTGTGGAACGCGCGGTCGAACAGCGCGCCTTCGCGCGCGATGCGGTCCACGTGCGGCGTCTTCATGTAGGGATGACCGCCGGCGCCGAACTCGTCGAACCGCAGGTCGTCGATGAGGATGATCAGGAAGTTGGGCTTTTTCATGAGGGGCAAGTGTAAGCGAAGCTTCAGTCCATCTGCTTGAGCCGGTAGAGCCATTCGAGCGCCTCGCGTGGCGACAGCTCGTCGGGCTGGACCGACTGGAGCGCATCGCGCAGCGCATCCGCGGGCGGGAGCGGCTCCGGTTCGCGGGCCGCGCCGGCGAACAGGTCCGCCTGGCCGCCGCGCGCGAGGCTCGCGTTCTCGAGCGCCTCGAGATATCTCTTCGCCTGGCGCACGACGGGCTTCGGCACGCCGGCGAGCGCGGCGACCTGCAGGCCGTAGCTCTGGGAGGCGGGGCCTTCCTCGACGGCATGCAGGAACACGATGGTGTCCTTGTGCTCCACGGCATCGAGGTGGACGTTCGCCACCTCGCGGTAATCCAGCGCGAGCCGCGTCAGCTCGAAGTAATGCGTGGCGAAGAGCGTGAGGGCGCGATTGCGCTCCACGAGATGCCGCGCGATGGCCCAGGCGAGCGCGAGGCCGTCGAACGTCGAGGTGCCGCGCCCCACCTCGTCCATGAGCACGAGGCTGCGGGGCGAGGCGTTGTGCAGGATCGCGGCGCTCTCGGTCATCTCCACCATGAAGGTCGAGCGGCCGCCCGCGAGGTCGTCGGCGGCGCCGATGCGCGTGAAGATCTGGTCGAGCGGCCCCAGGCGCGCCGAGCGGGCCGGGACGAAGGACCCCGCGCACGCCATCAGCGCGATCACGGCGACCTGGCGCATGTACGTCGACTTGCCGCCCATGTTGGGGCCGGTGACGAGGAGCAGCTGGCGCGCGGGCGAGAGGCGGCAGTCGTTGGCGATGAAGGCCGCGTCGCCCGCGTCGGCGAGCGCGGCCTCGATCACCGGGTGGCGGCCGGCGTCGATCTCGATCAGCGGTTCGTCGGCGAACGTCGGCCGGCAGTACCCGCGCCGCGCGGCGATGCGCGAGAAGTTGCAGAGCACGTCGAGCTGCGCGAGCGCGCGCGCGATGCGCTGCAGGGCTGGCAGGTGCGCGCGCAGCCGCTCGAGCAACTCGTCGTACAGAACCTTCTCGAGCGCCAGCGCACGGTCGCGCGCGGAAAGCGCCTTGTCCTCGAAAGCCTTGAGCTCAGGCGTGATGTAGCGCTCGGCATTCTTCAGGGTCTGCCGCCGCCGGTAATCCTCCGGCACCTTCGCGGCGTGCGTGTTCGTCACTTCGATGTAGTAGCCGTGCACGTGGTTGTAGGCGACTCGCAAGTTCGGGATCGCCGTGCGCTCGCGCTCGCGCACTTCCAGCGCGACGAGGAATTCGCCTGCGTTCGTCTGCAGCGCGCGCAACTCGTCGAGCTCGACGGAATGTCCCTCGGCGATCACGCCGCCTTCGCGGACGAGCGTGGCCGGCTCCGCGGCGATGGCCGCGCGCAGTTGCGCGAGGCAGGCCTGCGGCGTGTCGAGGTCCTGCGCCAGCGTTGCGAGCAGCGTGGCGTCGCCCGCAGGGATCGCGCCGCGCAGCGCGTCGAGCTGCCCAAGACTCTCGCGGAGCGCGGCGAGCTCGCGCGGCCTCGCGCTGGCGAGGGCGATGCGCGCCGCGACGCGCTCGACGTCGGTGAAGCGGCCGAGCAACGCGTGCAGATCGGCCGCGCCGGCGTCGAGTTGCTCAATGGCCTGGTGGCGTTCGCCGATCGCCTGCCGGTCGCGCAGCGGCTGGTGCAGCCAGTGGCGCAGCAGCCGGCTGCCCATGCCGGTCGCGCACTCGTCGAGCAGCGAGAACAGCGTCGGCGCGGGCGCGCCGCGCAGCGTCTCGGTGATCTCGAGGTTGCGGCGCGTCGCCGCGTCGAGCCGCACGAACTCGCCCGCGCGCTCGGCGCGCACGGTCGTGACGTGCGCCAGCGCCTGTCCTTGCGTGCGCTGCGCATAATCGAGCAGCGCCCCGCAGGCGGCCAGCGCGGGCTGCAGGTCTTCGATATCGAAGCCGGCGAGCGTGCCCGCGCCGAGCTGCGCCAGCAGGCGCGTGCGGCCGTTGGCAACGTCGAAATGCCACGCCGGCACCCGCGTCACGACCTGGCGCGGCAGCTCGACGCCCTCGGCGGCGAGCACCTCCGCGGGCGCGATGCGCGTGAGCTCGTTTTCCAGGGCCTGCGGCGCCACTTCGGCCATCCTCAGTTCGCCGCTGGCGAGCGCGAGCCAGGCCAGCCCGACCGATGCCTTCTCCACGTGCAGCGCCAGCAGCACGTTGTCCGCCTTGTCGTCGAGCAGCGCCGAGTCCGTCAGCGTACCGGGCGTGACGATGCGCGTGACTTTCCGTTCGACCGGTCCCTTCGCCGCGTTGGGGTCGCCAATCTGCTCGCAGATGGCGATCGATTCGCCCAGCTTGACGAGCTTGGCGAGGTACTGCTCGACCGCGTGATAGGGCACCCCGGCCATGCGGATCGGCGCTCCCGCAGAAGCGCCTCGCGTGGTCAGCGTGATGCCGAGAAGTCGCGCCGCCTTTTCCGCGTCGTCGTAGAACAGCTCGTAGAAGTCGCCCATCCGGTAGAAGACCAGGATGTCCGGATGCTGGGCCTTGATGCTGAGGTACTGCTGCATCATCGGCGTGTGGGCACCCGGGTGCGAGCCGGGCTGGGCGGGGCGGGTCACGGGTCCGGGGAAGGGGATGCGCGTCTAGCTTGTTGAAAAGGCAGTCATTCTATCGACTGCCGTACTGCCTCGACCTGGAAATGACGATCCCGTCCGAAGCGCGGTCGATTGGCGCGCAGCGCAGACGAGTTGTTGCGTCATTGACGTAAATCAGAATTATTCTCATTT
>DKBI01000290.1 GCA_002451175.1 Betaproteobacteria bacterium UBA6904 | reverse complement strand
CGCGACCGCTTCGGCATCGTCGCGCGGCTCGAGTTCTACGGCGTCGAGGATCTCGCGCGCATCGTGCACCGCTCGGCGGGGCTGATGGGCGTGGAACTCGCGGCGGCCGGCGCCACCGAGATCGCCAACCGCTCGCGCGGCACGCCGCGCATCGCGAACCGGCTGCTGCGCCGCGTGCGCGACTTCGCGCAGGTGAAGGCCGACGGCGTGGTGTCGAAGGCGGTGGCCGACGCCGCCCTCGGCATGCTGGAGGTGGATTCGCTCGGCTTCGACGTCATGGACCGCAAGCTCCTGCTCGCGGTGATCGAGAAGTTCGGCGGCGGACCCGTGGGCCTCGACAACGTCGCGCACGCCATCGGCGAGGCGACCGACACGATCGAGGACGTGCTCGANNATCCAGCAGGGCTACCTGCAGCGCACGGCGCGCGGCCGCATCGCGACGCTCGCCGCGTACCGCCACTTCGGCCTCGTCGCGCCCGCCGCGGCGCGGGATCTGCTCGGCCCCGCGGACGATCGCTAGCCGGCGCGGCGCGCGTGGCGACGGCGGCGCCGGCGCGGACCCCGCTGCTACAATCGGCCGAAGGTCTTTTCGGGGCGCGACGCGTTGACGCCGTTCAGCATTCCGGTGCGCGTGTATTACGAGGACACCGATCGCGGCGGCGTGGTCTACTATGCCAACTACCTGCGTTTCTTCGAGCGCGCGCGCACCGAGTGGCTGAGAAGTCTCGGCGTCCACCAGGAGCGTCTCGCGGCGGAGGCCGGCACCGGGTTCGTCGTGGCGCGCGCCGAGATCGACTTTCGGCTGGGCGCGCGGCTGGATGACCTGCTGACGGTGACCGTGCAGCCGCTGGAGAAGAAGCGCACCTACCTGTGGCTGGCGCAGGAGGCGCGGCTCGCCGACGGGCGCGTCTGCGCCGCGGCGCGCGTCCAGGCCGCCTGCGTGCGGCACAGCGACATGCGCCCGCAGCCGATTCCCGAACCGCTTGCCGCGAGGCTCGACCTATGACGCTGACGCAGGATCTCGAGATCTGGACACTGATCGCCAACGCCTCGCTCGTCGTCAAGGCGGTGATGGCGCTGCTGCTCGCGGTCTCGTTCATGTCCTGGATGTTCATCTTCCGCAAGTGGTTCGCGATCCGCCGCGCGCGCGTGCAGACCGAGGTGTTCGAGCGCGAATTCTGGAGCGGCAACGACCTGCTCGCGCTGTACCAGGGCGCGGTCAACAGCCGGCACACGATCGGGTCGCTGGAGCGCATCTTCGAGGCGGGCTTCCGCGAGTTCACCAAGCTGCGCGGCCAGCGCGCCACCGAGGCGCCGGTCATGGTGGACGGCGCGCGCCGCGCGATGCGCGCCACCTACCAGCGCGAGATGGACCACCTCGAGCGCCACCTGTCGTTCCTCGCCTCGACGGGCTCGGTGTCGCCGTACGTCGGCCTGTTCGGCACCGTGTGGGGCATCATGNNGTGATCTTCATGGTCACCGCGCCGCTGGTGACGCCCGGCGTCATCGACCTGCCCTCGGTGTCCAAGGCGCCCACGGCGCCCGTCGCGCCGGCCGAGGTCGTGATCCACGAGGACGGCACGCTCACGCTGCAGACGCGCGACGGCAAGGGCGCGGTCGGCGAGAAGCGCGCCGTCACCCTCGCCGAGCTCGCCGCGCGCATCCGCGCGCTGCAGGCGAAGAATCCCGATCAGCCGGTGCTCATCGCGGGCGACAAGAGCGTGCGCTACGAAGCCGTGCTCAACGTGATGGACGAGCTGCAGAAGCAGCAGGTGAGGAGGGTGGGCCTGCTGGTCAAGCCGGGGCGATGAGCACGGCGCAAGCCCTGTCGATGTTCGAGGAGCGGGCCGAGCCCGGGTTCGCGGCGTCGCTGGCGCTCGCCGCGGCGGTGCACCTGCTGCTGCTCGTGATTCTCTTCATCGGCGTGCGCTGGCAGAACCGTCCGCCGGAGGTGATGGAGGTCGAATTGTGGTCCGCGCCGCCCGTCGTGGAGGCGCCCGCGCCGCCGCCGCCGCCCGCGCCGGTCGCCGTGCCCGAACCGCCGAANNCCGAAGCCCGAGCCGCCGAAACCGAAGGTCGAGCCGCCGAAGGCGAAACCCGCGCCGCCCAAGCCGGCGGCCAAGCCCGAGCCGGCCAAGCCCTCCGCGCGCGAGCAGGAGCTGCAGAAGACGCTGCGCGAGGAAGCCGTCCGCGAGGAGGCGGCGCTCGCCGCGAGCCGCGAGCGGGAGCTCATTCGCGAGCAGCTCGCGCGCGAAGCCTCGGCGGCGCGCCAGGGCGCGATCGCCGGCTGGGTGGACAAGGTGCGCGCGAAGATCCGCGGCAACGTCCTGCTGCCGCCGGACCTCAAGGGCAATCCCGAGGCGATCTTCGACGTCGTGCAGCTGCCGACGGGCGAGGTGCTCAGCGCGAAGCTGCGCAAGTCGAGCGGCCACCGCGGCTACGACGAGGCGGTGGAGCGCGCGATCCTGAAATCCTCGCCCCTGCCGCGGCCCGACCGGCCGGATCTTTTCGTGCGCAACCTGGAACTCAAGTTCAGGCCGCTGGACTGACTTTATAATTGTCCCCATGAAATTCCTCCTCACGCTGCTGGCGTTCGTCGCATTCAGCGGCGCCGCGCGCGCGCAGCTGTCCATCGAGATCACGGGCGCGGGCGCGCAGCGCATCCCGATCGCCATCGCGTCGTTCCCCGGCGAGGCCTCGCTGCCGGCGCCGATTTCCGCCATCGTGCGCGCCGACCTGGAGCGCAGCGGCCTGTTCCGCAGCATCGAGGTGCCGCGCATGGTGCCGACGCCCACGGAGGCCTCCGACGTCAATTTCCCGGAATGGCGCGCCCGGCTCGCCGACGCGCTCGTCCTCGGCTCGGTGCTGCAGCGCCCCGACGGGCGGTTCGAGGCGCGCTTCCGCCTGTTCGACGTCGTCAAGCAGACGCCGCTCGGCGGCATCGCCTACACGCTCACCGCGCAGCAGGCGCGCGCCACGGCGCACCGCATCGCCGACTTCATCTACGAGAAGCTGACCGGCGAGCGCGGCGTGTTCTCGACGCGCATCGCCTACGTCGTCAAGCGCGGCACGCGCTACGAGCTGCAGATCGCCGACGCCGACGGCGCCGGCGAGGAGACCGCGCTCGCCTCCTTCGAGCCGATCATCTCGCCCGCCTGGTCGCCCGACGGGCGGCGGCTCGCCTACGTGTCGTTCGAGAACAAGAAGCCGGTGGTCTACGTGCACTCGCTGCTCGACGGCAAGCGCCACGTCGCCGCGAACTTCAAGGGCTCCAACTCGGCGCCGGCGTGGTCCCCGGACGGCAACCGGCTCGCCGTGGTGCTGTCGCGCGAGGGCGGCTCGCAGCTGTACCTGATGAACGCCGACGGCAGCGGCGTGCGGCGGCTCGCGCAATCGGCGACGATCGACACGGAACCGGTGTTCTCTCCCGACGGTCAAAGCCTGTATTTCACGTCGGATCGCGGCGGCAGCCCGCAGATCTACCGCATGCCGGCGAACGGGGGAGACGCGCAGCGCGTGACGTTCGAGGGAACCTACAACGTGTCGCCGCGCATCAGCGCCGACGGCAAGCGCCTGGTGTACGTCGCGCGCAACAACGGCCGCTTCCAGGTCGCGACGCTCGATCTGACGACGCGGCAGACGCAGGTGCTGACCGACAGCGACCGCGACGAATCCCCGAGCATCGCGCCCAACGGCCGCATGGTGCTGTTTGCCACGGTGGTGGGCGGCCGCGGCATCCTGTCCGCCGTGTCGGTGGACGGGCGGGTGCGGCAGCGCCTGTCGGTGTCGGCCGCCGACGTGCGCGAACCCGCCTGGGGACCCTTCATCAAATGAGAAGGAGTACGGATATGCGAGCACTCTTGACCGCACTGACGATCGTCACGCTTGCCGCGTGCTCCAGTACTCCCACGCAGGAGCAGGCGCCCGCCGGCGTCGAGGACCGGCCGCCGACCGGTGCGCAGCAGCCCGGCGCGCAGACCCAGCCGGTGCAGCCCGGCGGCGTGCGCAGCGTGGACCTCACGACCGGGCAGAAGCCGGGGGCTTCGCCGCTCACCGACCCCGGCTCGATCCTCTCCAAGCGCTCGATCTATTACGACCTCGACAAGTTCGACATCAAGGACGAGTACAAGGGCCTCGTCGAGGCGCACGCGCGCTACCTGCGCGACAACCGCAACGCCAAGATGCTCATCCAGGGCAACACCGACGAGCGCGGCAGCCGCGAATACAACCTCGCGCTCGGCCAGCGCCGCGCCGAAGGCGTGAAGAAGATGCTGATCCTGCTCGGCGCGCAGGAGCCGCAGGTCGAGGCGGTCAGCCTCGGCGAGGAGAAGCCGAAGGCCCAGGGCAGCAGCGAGGAGGCGTGGGCGCAGAACCGGCGCAGCGACATCCTCTACGCGGGCGAGTATTGATGCGCCGCCTGGCCCTGCTGCTGGTGCTCGCGTGGAGCGCGAGCGCGCACGCGCTGTTCGACGACGACGAGGCGCGCCGGCGCATCGAGGAGCTGCGCCGGCAGATGCAGAACACCGAGCGCGCCATCGTCGACCGCCTGGCCAAGGCGGAGGACCGCAGCGCGCTGATCGACCTCGCCGGCCAGCTCGAGGCGCTGCGCGGCGAGCTGGCGCGCGTGCGCGGCCAGCTCGAAGTCGTGCAGCACCAGCTCGACGTGTCCGAGCGCCGGCAGAAGGACCTGTACGTGGACATCGATGCGCGGCTCCGCAAGCTCGAGCAGGCGCGCGAGCAGGGCGCGGCGGGCGAGAAGGCCGCCGAGGGCGCGCCGCCGCCGGCGGAAGCCAAGGCCTACGAGGCGGCGCTCAACCAGTTCAAGCTCGGCAACTACCCGCTCGCGATCTCCGCCTTCCAGGGGTTCCTCGTCACCTATCCGTCGAGCCGGCTCGCGCCATCGGCGCAGTACTGGATCGGCAACTCGCATTTCGCGCAGCGCGACTACAAGCAGGCGATCGCGGCGCAGCAGAAGGTCGTCTCGGCGTGGCCGGAAGATGCCAAGGCCGCCGACGCGATGCTCAACATCGCCAGCTCGCAGGAGGCGATGGGCGACCGCCGCGGCGCGCAGAAGACGCTCGAGGCGCTGCTCGCGAAATACCCCGACAGCGCGGCCGTCGCGAGCGCCAAGCAGCGGCTCGCGCAGGGATCGAAGCGCTGAAGCGCGCGGTCGTCCTGCT
The DNA here is from genome assembly GCA_002451175.1 of Betaproteobacteria bacterium UBA6904. Lineage (GTDB taxonomy): Bacteria > Pseudomonadota > Gammaproteobacteria > Burkholderiales > SG8-39 > 2-02-FULL-66-14. The sequence goes on along the minus strand of DKBI01000290.1, from coordinate 1,881 downwards.
CTCGGGCGGGCTCGACTCGGCGACCACCCTCGCCTGGGCGCGGCGCGAGGGCTTCGCCTGCCACTGCCTCTCCGTGCAGTACGGCCAGCGCCACGGCGTCGAGCTGGAGGCGGCGCGCCGCATCGCGCAGGCGCTCGGCGCGGCCGAGCACCGCGTCATCGCCCTGGATCTCGCGCAGTTCGGCGGCTCGGCGCTCACCGACCGCTCGATCGCGGTGCCCACGGACGGCGTGCAGCCGGGGATTCCGGTCACCTACGTCCCGGCGCGCAACACGATCTTCCTCTCGCTCGCGCTCGGCTGGGCCGAGGTGCTCGGCGCGCAGCACCTCTTCGTCGGCGCGAATGCGGTGGACTACTCGGGCTATCCGGACTGCCGGCCGGAGTACCTGCGCGCCTTCGAGGCGATGGCGAACCTCGCCACCCGGGCGGCGATCGAGGGCCGGCGCATCGAGGTGCGCGCGCCGCTCGTCGACCTGCCGAAGGCGGCGATCATCCGGCTCGCGGCGGATTTCGGCGTGGATCTCGCGGGGACGGTGAGCTGCTACCAGCCCGACGCCGAGGGCCGCGCCTGCGGCGCCTGCGACGCGTGCCGCATCCGGCGGCAGGGGTTCGCGGCGGCGGGCGTCGCCGACGTGACGCGGTATCAGGCGGCTTGATCGCAGGATACGCGGCGGGGGATGCCGCGGGCGCGGCCTTGCGCTAAATTGCCCACCCCATGAACGAAGCCAATCCCGCCCAGATCGCCAGCCTCGTCACCTGGAGCGCTTTCGCGCTCGCCTTCGTGTTCGGCGCGGTCGGCAACAAGACCAATTTCTGCACGATGGGCGCCGTGTCCGACTGGGTGAACATGGGCGACAAGAGCCGCCTGCGCATGTGGCTGCTGGCGATCGGCGTCGCGATCCTCGGCGCGAACGCGCTGCACCTCGCGGGCGTCGTGGACCTGTCGAAGTCCATCTACCCCGGGCCGAACCTGATGTGGCTGTCGTACCTCGTGGGCGGCTTCCTGTTCGGCGTCGGCATGACGCTCGCCTCGGGCTGCGGCTCGAAGACGCTGATCCGCATCGGCGGCGGCAACCTGAAGTCGGTGGTCGTGTTCATCGTCGCGGGCATCGCCGCGTACATGACGCTGCGCGGGCTGTTCGGCGCGTTCCGGGCCAACGTCCTCGAGCAGGCCGCGGTCACGCTCGCCGGCGGCCAGGACCTGCCGTCGATGCTCGCGCGCGCCGCGGGCGGCGACAAGAAGACCTGGATCCTCGCGCTGAGCCTCGTCATCGGCGGCGGCCTGATCGCCTACGCCTACGCGGCGAAGGACTTCCGCGCGAGCTTCGACTACACGCTCGGGGGCGTCGTCACCGGCCTCGTGGTGGTGGGCGGCTGGTACATCAGCGGCCGGCTCGGCTACATCGCCGAGGACCCGAACACGCTGCAGGAAGCCTTCGTCGCGACGAACACCGGCCGCATGGAGGCGTTCTCGTTCATCGCGCCGCTCGCCTTCTCGCTCGAGTACCTGATGCTGTGGACCGACAAGACCAAGATCATCACCTACGGCATCGCCTCCGCCGGGGGCGTGATCGCCGGCTCGGCGGCCTGGGCGCTCGCCACGCGCAGCTTCGCGTGGGAAGGCTTCCGCGACGCCGAGGACACTGCGAGCCACCTGGTCGGCGCGGTGCTGATGGGCTTCGGCGGCATCACCGCGCTCGGCTGCACGATCGGCCAGGGCATCTCGGGGTTCTCCACCCTTGCGCTGGGCTCGATCCTCACCTTCCTCGCGATCGTCGCCGGCGCCGCCGCCACGATGAAGTGGCAGTACTGGCGCATGACGCGCGAGGGCTGATAAAATCGCGCCCTTTCCCTGGGGGCCGTTAGCTCAGCTGGTAGAGCA
>DKBI01000211.1 GCA_002451175.1 Betaproteobacteria bacterium UBA6904 | reverse complement strand
GTTCTTCATGAACAGGCCGACCACGTCGCAGCCCTGGCGCTTGAGCAGCAGCGCCGCGACGGAGGAATCCACCCCGCCGGACATCCCGACCACGACGCGCTCGGCCACGATCCGATCCTAGGAAAAATCCCTGGACAGGATCTCGAGCGGAAAGTGCCGGCCGGCGAGGTAGTCCGCGACGCAGCGCATGACGAGCGGGGAGCGGTGCATGGCCGATCGCGCCGCGAGATCCTCGGCGCTGAGCCAGTGCACGCCGACGATTTCCGGGTCGAGCGCGCGCCCCGCCTCGATGCCCTCGAGGCGGCCGCGGAACGCGAAGCGCAGAAACGTGACGTCCCGCTGCGGGTAGGTCCAGCGATAGATGCCGACCAGCGCCTCGGGCGAGAAGCGGTGCGCGGATTCCTCGAGCGCCTCGCGCGCGCAGGCCGCGACGAGCGACTCCCCGGGATCGAGGTGCCCCGCCGGCTGGTTGAGCACGCGGCGCCCGTCTGCGACCTCCTCGACGAGCAGAAAGCGCGCGTCCCGCTCGATGACGGCCGCCACCGTGACGCTGGGCTTCCAGACGCTCATGCGGCGCGCCTGTTGCTGCGGATGAAATCGGCCATGCGGGCGACGCCCGCTTCGATGGCCTGGTTCGATGCCGCGTACGAGAACCGCACGTGCTGCCCTTCGCCCGGCACACGCGCGCCAAAATGAATGTCCGCCAGCACCGCGACGCCCGCCTCGTGCAGCAGGCGCTTGCGAAACACCTCGGAATCGGCGGCCCCCACCAGGCGGCAAGCCTCGGTGACGTTCGGCCAGGCGTAGAAGGCGCCGCCCGGATTGCGGCAGGTCACGCCCGGCACCGCGTTCAGCAGGCGCACGATCAGATCCCGGCGCTCGAGGAAGCTGCGCTTCATGCTGTCGGCCGCGTCCTGCGGGCCGTTGATCGCCTCGACGGCCGCCCACTGCGAGATCTGCGACGCGCAGGACTCGGTGTTGGTGATCCAGCGCGTGAACACCGGTGCGAGCACCGGGTTGGCCGCGAAGCCGATGCGCCAGCCGGTCATCGCCCAGGTCTTCGACGCACCGTCGGAAATGATCGTGCGCTCGTACATGTCCGGCAGCTGGGCGATCGAGAAGAACTCCCCGGCGTAGCACAGGCGCGAATAGATCTCGTCGGCGTAGACCCAGATCGCCGGGTGCCGGCGCAGGATCGCCGCGATCGCCTCCAGTTCCCGCCGCCCGAGCAGTCCGCCGGTCGGGTTGTGCGGATAGTTCAGGATGAGCAGGCGCGTGCGCGGCGTGATGAGGCGCTCCAGCTCGCCCGGGTCGAACGCGAAGTCGCGGGCCTCGTGCAGATGAATGGGGACGGGCCTCGCGCCGCAGGCGATGATCTGCGACTCGTAGATCGGGAAACCCGGGTTCGGGTAGATCACCTCGTCGCCCGCGCCGTGGTCCGTCGTCGAGAGAATNNGCGCGAATGGCCGCGTCCTGAACGTTCACCGGCGCCGGAAAGTCCGGCTGACCGATGCAAAAGCTGATGATGTCCTTGCCCTGGCGCGCCAGCTCGCTGACCTCGGCCAGCACGACGAAGGCGTTTTCGGTGCCGAGCGAGGCGGCGCGTTGACTGATCTGGAGCATGACGGACCCGGGGTCTGAGTAACTTTTTCCGTCCCGCAATTGTATCGAGAGTAACATCGCGCGAGAAAAAGTTACTCTCGCCCCGCCCATGCTCGTCAACTGCGTCGCTTACCAGGAAGGCCGCAAGGTCGCCGACATCCAGCAGAAGGATATTCGCGGCTATCTGGAGCGCCCCGGGTGCTTCGTCTGGGTGGCGCTCGCCGACCCGACCGAGGACGACCTCGCCGACATGCAGGACGAGTTCGATCTGCATCCGCTCGCGGTCGAGGACGCGCGCCACGGCCACCAGCGCCCGAAAATCGAGGAATACGGCGACGAGCTGTTCATGGTGCTGCACATGGTCGAGCCGGCCGGCGAGGACCTGCGCGTCGGCGAGGTGGCGATCTTCATCGGCCGCAACTACGTGGTCTCGGTGCGCAGCCGCGCGGAACGCGGCTTCCAGGACGTTCGCGTGCGCTGCGAGCGGGAACCGGACCTGCTGCGCCACGGTCCCGGCTACGTGCTCTACGCCCTGATGGACGCGGTCGTCGACCGCTACATCCCGCTCATCGACAGCCTGGAGACGGAACTCGAGCAGATCGAAGAGCGGATCTTCTCGCCGAAGGCCTCGGCGCGCGCCAACATCGAGGCGCTCTACTGGGTCAAGCAGAAGCTGATGATCCTCAAGCACGCCGCGGGGCCGCTGCTCGAGGCGACCGGCAAGCTCTATGGCGGCCGGGTGCCGCAGAGCTGCGCCGGGCTCGGCGAGTACTTCCGCGACGTCTACGATCACCTGGTGCGCGCGAACCAGGCGCTGGACAGCCTGCGCGACATGGTCGTCACCGCGATCCAGGTCAGCCTCGCCACGATCACGATCGGCGAGAGCGAGGTGACCAAGCGGCTCGCGGCGTACGCCGCGCTGGTCGCGGTGCCCACGCTGATCGCCGGCGTCTACGGCATGAATTTCGAGCACATGCCGGAGCTGGAGTGGGAGTTCGGCTATCCGTTCGCGATCTGGCTGATGGTCATTCTCGACGCGATTCTGTTCTGGCGATTCCGCAAGGCCGGATGGCTGTGATCCGCGGGCTGGTCGCCACGCTCGTGCTGCTCGCCGGCGCTTGCGCCGCGCTCGCCCAGCACGGCGCGCAGCCGATGCACCAGGGCTTTGGCGGCGCCGAGCGCTGGTCGGCGGTGTTCGACGACCCGGCACGTGATGCCTGGCAGCGGCCGGACGACGTGGTCCGGGCGCTCGCGCTCGCTCCGGATGCCGTGGTCGCCGACGTCGGCTCGGGCACGGGATATTTCGCGGTGCGCCTGGCGCGCGCCGTGCCGCGCGGCCGCGTCATCGGTTCGGACCTCGAGCCCGACATGGTGCGCTTTCTCCGCGAGCGCGCCGAGCGGGAGGGGCTGCCGAACCTGCGCTCCGTGCGCGCCACGGAACGCGACCCGAATCTCCCGGAGGCCGTCGACCTCGCGCTGCTCGTCGACACCTACCACCACCTCGCGCAGCGCAGCCGCTACTTCGAGGACTTCAAGCGCTCGCTGAAGCCCGGAGGACGCGTCGCGATCATCGATTTCCGCATGGACTCGCCGGTCGGTCCGCCGCCGCACCATCGCCTCGACCCGGAGGCCGTGGTCCGCGAAATGACCCAGGCGGGTTACCGTCTGGCGGCCCGGCACGACTTCCTGCCGCACCAGTACCTGCTCGTTTTCGCGCCGCGCTAGGCCAGGCGCAGTTCGGCGCGAATCGCGTCCCACGCCACGGCGACCTGCGCGCTGCCGCGGCGCTCGATGAGACCGAGCTCGGCCAGTTGCCGCACGTCCGTGTGCACGTTCTTGTAGTCGCGGCCAAGTTCCCTGGCCAGCGCATAGACGGAAACCGCGCCCAGCGTCCTCAGCCGCTCGAGCAGCGCCCAGCGCGCCGGGGTCAGCGTCTTCAGCAGCAGCGGCAGATCGGCGAACCCCAGGATCGCAACGGCCTCCGGCGGCTTGCGGCCAGAGGCGAGGTGCCACGCCGCCTCGAAGCGGTCGAGCGCGTCGGCCAGCGCTTCAACCCGCAGGTGCAGCGTCCGCGACATCGCGCTCGAAGTCGTACCGCAACTGCTCGACCGACCGGAACTCGTATGCGGCCCGCCGGCCACGCACCTCGCGGTGATGCGCTCGCCCGTCGCCTGCGTAAGCCACGAGCACGTGCGCACCGTCACGGCACGCCAGCAGGTACGCGCCACCGCGATCGACCCGGAGTTCGACACACCGTCCGTCGGCCAGGACCAGCTGTTCCTGCAACATATGGCTTATCGTACCATAACCGGATTGCGCTAGAATCGGGCTTGCATGGCCGCCAGGAACGATTTCTTCAATCTGTATCGGCACGGCTTCGTGCGCGTCGCCCTCGCCACGCCGAGCGTCCGCGTCGGTGATCCGGCCTTCAACCGCGAGGCCACGCTGGCGCTCCTGCGCGAGGCAGCCCGGAAGCGCGCGACGGTGGCGGTCTTCCCGGAACTCGGCCTGTCCGCATACACCTGCGAGGATCTGTTTCACCAGCGGGCGCTGTTGCGTGCGACGGAAGACGCGCTGGCGTGGCTGCTCGCGCGCAGCCGCGAGCTGCCCGTTGCCGCGTTCGTCGGGCTGCCCGTGGCGCTCGACGGCCTGCTCTACAACTGCGCGGCCGTCATCTGCCGCGGACAGCTGCTCGGCGTCGTGCCAAAGACCTATCTGCCGAACTACCGCGAGTTCTACGAGCTGCGACAGTTCACGCCGGCGGACGCCGCGGTGCGCGACACCGTGACGATCGCCGGTCAGACCGCGCCGTTCGGCAGCCACCTGCTGTTCCGGCTGGCCGAGCAACCGAAACTGGTGCTCGCCGCGGAGCTCTGCGAGGACTTGTGGGTCCCGGTACCGCCGTCTTCACTTTCCGCTCTGGCCGGAGCGACCGTGATCGCGAATCTCTCCGCGTCCAACGTCGTCATCGGCAAGCACCAGTACCGGCGCGAGCTGGCCTCGAATCAATCGGCGCGCTGCATCGCCGGCTACCTCTACAGCGCGGCCGGCGCCGGCGAGTCCACCACCGATCTCGCCTGGGACGGCCACGCCATGGCGTACGAGAACGGCACGCTGCTGGCCGAGTCGCGACGCTTCGACGACGCGCCGCAGCTGACGATCGCCGATGTGGACCTCGAGCGCCTCGAGGCCGATCGCATGCGCCAGAACTCCTTCGGCGAGTCCGTACGCCAGCACCGCAGCGCCCTCGCGCGCTTCCGGACGGTGGAGTTTTCGCTGCCGCTGCCAGCCGGCCGGCTGCCGCTGGAGCGCGCCGTGCCGCGCTTTCCCTACGTGCCCTCGGATCCGGCGACCCGCGATGCGCGCTGCGAAGAGGTCTATCGCATCCAGGTGCAGGGGCTGGCGACGCGCATGCGCGCGGCGGGCAAGCAACGACTCGTCATCGGCGTCTCCGGCGGCCTCGACTCGACCCAGGCGCTGCTGGTCTGCGCCCGCGTCATGGACGAGCTGAAGCTGTCGCGCCGGAACATCTTCGCCTACACCCTGCCGGGCTTTGCGACGACGACGCGCACGCGGTCCACCGCATGGCAGCTGATGCGCACCGTAGGCGCCACGGCCGAGGAGGTGGATATCCGGCCTTCGTGCCTGCAGATGCTGAAGGACCTGCGCCANNACGAGCCACCTGTTCCGGTTCGCCAACCATCACGACGCGCTCGTCGTCGGCACGGGCGACCTCTCGGAGCTGGCGCTGGGCTGGTGTACCTATGGTGTCGGCGACCATATGTCGCACTACAACGTCAACGCGAGCGTGCCGAAGACGCTGATCCAGTACCTGATCCGCTGGGTGGCGCAATCGGGCCAGTTCGGCGCGGACGTGAACCGGGCGCTCGCCCGCGTGCTCGACACGGAGATCAGCCCGGAGCTCGTCCCGGGACGGCAGAGCACCGAGGCGGTGATCGGCCCGTACGCGCTGCAGGATTTCCACCTCTATTTCACGCTGCGCTTCGGCTATTCGCCCGAGAAGGTGGCGTTCCTGGCGTGGAATGCCTGGCGCGACAGCTATCCGCTGACCGTCATCCGCAAGTGGCTGCGGGTATTCCTCGAGCGGTTCTTCGCCACCAGCCAGTTCAAGCGCAGCGCGCTGCCCAACGGACCGAAGGTCGGCTCGGGCGGCTCGCTCTCGCCACGGGGCGACTGGCGCGCGCCCTCCGACGGCGGCGCGCAGGCCTGGCTCGCCGCGCTCGCGCGCGTTCCCGCCGACGCGAAGGGCGAATGAGGCGGCGCTTGCGCTTCGCCGTCCTCCTGCTCGCCGCGAGCCTCGCCATGACCGGACACGCGCAGACCTTCGAGGATTTCCTGGCCGTCCTGAAGGCCGGTGACGCGCAACGGCTGGAGCAGATGCTGAAGTCCGCGCCGCGGCCCTTGCCGCGCAACGCCAAGGACGAGACGGCGCTGCATCACGCCAACGCGTACAACCCCGCGGGAAATCAGGCGCGGCTCATCGGCATGCTGATCGCCGCGGGAGCCGAGATCAACGCGAAAGACAAGCTGGGCCTGACGCCGTTGTACTGGGCCGCGGGCCGCAGCTGCGCGGACTGCGTGCGCCAGCTGCTTGCGGCCGGTGCCGACGTCGGCGCGCGCAGCGCCCGCGGCCGGACCGCGCTCCACGTCGCGAGTCCGGAAACCGCGCCGCTGCTGCTCGCTGCGGGTGCCGACGTCGGCGCCCGCGATGCCGAAGGCAGCGTTCCGCTGCACACCAACTGGCAAGACGCGCTGCTCGCCCCCGGCGTGAACGTGCGCAACACCGTCGGATTCACGCCATTGCACTTCGCGGCGCTGCGGGGCGATGCCGAGGCCGTGAAGTGGCTGCTCGCGCGCGGCGCCAACCCGGCGCTGGAGAGCACGGCCGAGTACCGCTACAAGGACGGCATCCTGGCCGAGCAATGGGCCAACGAGGAAGTCATCGAGGCGGGCATGCGCCCCTTCGACATCGCCAAGCGCGAGCACGACCGGAACAAGTGGTCCACGGGCCGGCACCGCGCCGCCTGGGAGCTGCTCGATGCCGCCACCCCGCGCCGCGGCCTGCTGCGGCGCTGATCAGTCCGCTTCGCCGCCGAAGTCGCGCACGAGGTACTCGAGAAACGCGTCGCGCTCGGCCGATAGCGCGACACCCTCGCCTCCGCTCGTCGCTTGGGCTGCGTGCTGGTGGATCCACTGATCGGCCCGTTGAAAGGCTTCGCGCGCCGCGTCCCGGTCGCCGCTCGCCAGCAGCCGGTTCATGCGCCCCCGGTACATCTCCGCGAGCTGATAGGCCGTGCCGGGGTCGGGATTGTCGCGGCCCAGCTGGCGCTCGGCCGCATCGAGTTGTCCGTCCGCCTCGAGCGCCATGGCGCGATTCAGGCGCTCCGCGCCGGCCATGCTCCCGCTTCCCGGGGAGCGCGCCGCCGCCTTGCGCTGTGCCTTGCGCTGGCGCTTCGCATTCACCTTGCGCGCCGGTTCGGGCGCTTGCGGCGGGGCGGCGTCCTCGTCGTCCGGCGCCGGCGGGGCCGTAGAGACCGCTTCGACCGGCGGCATGAGCGCGACCGTCGCGCCGCGCGGGCTCTCGAGGCGAAAGCTGGCGAGCGCGGCAAACCAGATCTTGGTCGCCAGGTCGGAAAACAGCTTCGGCGCGGTCAGCGACAGGTTGAGGAGACGTCCGCCGTCCTCGGCAAAGGCAAAGCGGATCTGCAGCGGACCCAACTCGGATTCCTGCGCCGCCTCGCCGACGATCGCGGGCAGCGATGCCGCAGCCTCCGCGCCGATCGCCGCGGGCTGCAGGCCGTTTTCGCGCAACAGGTACCAGGCCCAGTCATGCACGGCGCCGTCGCCGTAGGCCGGCCGCGCGGCCACCGTGAAGACCAGCGCGGCCTGCGGCGCCGTCAGGATGGCGAGCGGGACCAGAAACGTGGGATTGTCGAAGTCGAGCGGCTGTTCGGGCAGCTCGTGCGCGATCCAATCCGCCGGAAGTTCGACCGAAAAACCCAGGTCGGCGATGCGCGCCGGAACCGTCCGGCGCGCGGACCGGATCGCTTCGCTCACTGCGGCTTGATGCCCGCCGCCTGAAGGATGCGCTGCGTCTCGGACACTTCCTTGCGCACGAACGCCGTGAACTCCGGAATCGTCAGGGTTCCGGGCTCCGTGCCCAGCTTCGTGAGCCGGTCCTTCAGATCCGGGCTCGACAGCGCCGTGAGCACGTCCTTGTTGATCTTGTTCGCCAGATCCGCCGGCAGATTGGCGGGTCCCCAGAGCCCCACCCACAGCGTGTAGTCGAAGCCCGGGAAGCCCTGTTCCGCTACGGTCGGCACGTTCGGCAGCAGCGCCGAGCGTTTCGCGGAGGACACGGCGAGCGCCACCGCCTTGCCGCCCGTGACATGCGGCAGGGCGGCGTTGAGCGGCGCCCAGTAGCAGCACACGCGTCCCGCGATCGTGTCCTGGATCGCTTCGGGGGTGCCCTTGTAGGGCACGTGCACGACGTCGATGCCGGCCGTGATCTTCAGCTTCTCGAGATTGAAGTGCGTGCCGCTGCCGATGCCGGCGGAGGAGAAGTTGAGCTTGCCGGGGTTCGCCTTGGCCTCGGCGACAAGATCCTTGACGCCCTTCCAGCCGGTCGCAGTGCCGACCATGAGGACGTTCGGCCCGCCGCCGAGCAGCGCGAGATTCGTGAAATCGCGCAGCGTGTCATAGGGCATGTTGGCGTAGATGCCGGGATTGGCGACGTGCGCCGACGAGTTGGCGAGCAAGGTGTAGCCGTCCGGCGCCGCGTCCGCGACGAGCTTGGAGCCGATGGTGCCGCCGGCGCCGACGCGGTTCTCGGCGACGACCGGCTGGCCCCACAGCTCGCTGAGCTTGGCGGCCACCGCGCGGCCGACGATGTCGGTCGAGCTGCCCGGCGTGAACGAAATGATCAGCCGCACCGGCTTGGTCGGAAAGTTCTGCGCGGCCGCCGCGGCGCTGAACACCGCGCACGCGATCGCCGCCGTCCATTTACCCCACTGACGCAAGTCCATCGCCCACCTCCACGTTTTCGGGTTTGAGAGTCATGCCCGACGCCTGCGCCTGCTGCAGCAGCAGCGTCGCGAAATCCTGCTCGGTCCAGCCGCGGCCGATCATCTGCTGGATCAGGTCGCGGGTCATCGACGCCAGCGGCAGCGGCACCTCGAAGCGCCGGCCGGCGTCCAGGCCGAGATCGAGATCCTTGCGCAGCAGCTTCGGCGTGAACGTCACCTTGAAATCGAGATTCACGAACGCCGGCGTCTTGTAGCGCGTGAAGGTCGAGCCCATCACGCTCTGGTTCATGAACTCCAGGAAGGCGTGGCGCGGCACGCCCGCCTTCTCGGCGAGCACCGTGATCTCGGCGAGCGACTGCGTCACCACGCCGAGGAACACGTTGTGGCAGATCTTGACGATGCGCGACAGCTCGCCTTCGCCCACCCAGCTCGCCCCCGGCCCGATCAGCTTCAGGTACGGCAGCGCGGTCGCGAACGCGCGCCGCGGTCCGGAGCAGACGAAAGACAGCCGCCCGGCCTTGATCACTTTGGCGTTGCCCGAGACCGGCGCG
>DKBI01000328.1 GCA_002451175.1 Betaproteobacteria bacterium UBA6904 | reverse complement strand
CGGCGGCTGAACGCCCTGCTGGCGCAGCGCGTGGTGCGGCGCACGGCGCAGCTCGACGAGCAGCACGCCCGGCTGCAGGCGGTGGTGGACACCGCCGCCGAGGGGATCGTGACGGTGGACGTCGAAGGCAGCATCGAATCGGTGAACGCCGCGGCGTTGCGGCTGTTCGGCTACGCCGGTGACGATCTCCTCGGGCGCGACATCGGCGTGCTGCTGCCGCAGTGGAAGCGCGAGGTGCAGGCGCGCTGGCCGAGCGAAGACGCGCATGCGGCGCCGGCCTCGACGGTCCTCGCCCTCGTCGGACGCGATCGCGCCGGCAACGAGATTCCCCTCGAGGTGTCGGTCGGCGCGATTCCCCTGTCCGGCACGCGCCTGTTCGTCGTCCTGCTGCGCGACGTGTCGCTGCAGCGGCGCCTGGAGGCGCAGGTCCGCGAGCGCCTGGAGGATGCTGCGCAGCTGCATCGCCTGCGCACCGCCGGCGAACTGGCTGGCGTGCTCGCGCACCAGCTGAACCAGCCGCTGGCTGCGATCCTGAGTTTCGCGGAGGCCGCGGCGGCGCGCCTGCGCCGCGGCAACTCCACGCCCGAGCGGGTCTCGACGGCGCTGGCGGAAATCATCGACCAGGCGCAGCGCGCTGCGGAATCGATTCGCGACCTGCGCGGCTTCCTGTCGCGCGAGCGCAGCGAGCGGACCGCCGAGGACCTCGAGCCCATCGTGCGCCAGGCGCTGGACCTGATGACGGTGCTCGCGAACGACGCCGGCATCGCCATCCGGCACCACGGGTTGAAGTCGCTGCCCCCGGTGATGATGCACCGGTCGCAGATCGAGCAGGTGTTGCTGATCCTGCTGGACAACGCGCTCGACGCCATCCTCGATCGGCAGGGCGCCGAGGCCGCGGCGCGCCGGCCGCGCGGCACGATCGACGTCAGCGGGGGGCTGGACGTGGAAGGCCGCGGGGTCCGCATCACGGTCCTGGACAGCGGCCCGGGGCTCGACGAAGATCTGGCCAAGCGGGTTTTCGATCCGCTGTACACGACGAAGATGAACGGCATCGGCCTCGGGCTATCCATCGCGCGCTCGATCATCGAGGATCACGGCGGCCGCATCTGGGCCGAGCCGGGCCAGGGCGGGCGGTTCCACTTCTATCTGCCGTTTGCGCCATGAGCGCGACGGTCTACCTCGTCGACGACGAGGACGTGATCCTGCGCTCGCTCGCCGAAGTGCTGGAGGGCGAGGGATTCGCCGTGCGCACCTTTGCCAGCGCCGAGGAGTTCATCGCCTCGTGCGACCGGGAGGCCTCGGGTTGCATCCTGCTCGACGTGCGCCTGCCCGGACTGGACGGCTTGCAGGCGCAGGAGGCGCTGCAGGCGCGGGGCATCGGCATGCCGGTGATCTTTCTCACCGGGCATGGCGACGTGCCCATGTCGGTGCGGGCGATGAAGTCGGGCGCGTTCGATTTTCTGCAGAAGCCGGCGCGGGCCGACACGCTCATCGCCCGCGTCTATGCAGCGCTGCGCCATGACGAGCAGCGCCGCGCAGCGCGCGCGGCGGACGAGGAGGCCGGCGCGCAGCTCGAGCAGCTCACCAAACGCGAGCGCGACGTGCTGGCGCTGCTCCTGCGCGGCAGGACCAACAAGCAAGTCGCCAAGGAAATGGGCATCAGCCCACGCACCGCCGAAGTCCATCGCCGCAACATCCTGCAGAAGACGCGGGCCCACAACCTGCTCGAGCTCGACGCGTTGCACCGCCGCGCACAGAAGGCCGCGAAGGCGTAGCCCCTCGGGCGCGGTCGCGGTGGCCGCGCCTACGCAGAACTACGTACGCGGCCCGCCTACGCATTCGGGCGAATTTGCAGGGCCGCAGCATTCCGGGACACTGCGCCTACCGATTACCGTTGGCAAAGGGAGATTCCGTATGCAAGCGTCGCTCAGCCTGGCCGAACTGGCCCAACTCATGCAGATGAATCCGCCGCAGGAAAGCCCGATGGCGCTCTGGCGGTTCGCATTGCGCGGCATCGGCGCCGGCGAAGCGCTGTTTCGCCAGGGCGACCGGTTCCGCAGCATGTACGTCGTGCGCACCGGATTCTTCCGCAGCGCCTTCATTCGCGGCGCGGCGGAGCACGTCGTGGCGTTCCCAATGCCGGGCGATGCGCTCGGCATGGACGGCGTGGGGCGCGGCGAGCACCCGGTCGAGACCGTTGCGCTGACCGATGCGCAGGTGGCCGTCGTGCCGTTCGCGCTGCTCGAGCAGATGGAATGGCTGCACGGCGCGCCGGCCGAGATCCTCGTCCAGCTGCTGTGCCGCGAAAACACCTGCAAGGCCGATCTCCTGTCGCTGCTCGGCTATCGCAACTCCACGCAGCGCGCCGCCGCATTTCTGCTGCACCAGGGCGAGCGCTTCGGGCGCATCGGCTACTCGCGCACGGCGTACCCGCTGCCGATGCGGCACGCCGACGTCGGCGGCTACCTGCACCTGCGGCCGGAGACGCTGAGCCGCGCGCTTGCCGCACTGCACGCTGCGGGCCTGGTGGAAGTCACGATGCGGGCCGTCACGATCCATGACGCGGCGGGGCTGAGGGCGCTCGCCGAAGGCCCGTGGCACGAAGAGGAGGTCGACGGGCCCGTGCGGGCGGCGCGTTGCGCTGCGCGCGCCGGTGCTCGTGTCCGTCCGCGCCTGGGCCGGGTGGCGATGGAGGCGAGGTGAATCCGCCGCGCGTCCTCGCCTTCGTCATGGCGGGGGGACAGGGGACGCGCCTGAAGCCTTTCACGGACCACGATCCGAAGCCGGCGCTGCCCTTCGGCGGGAGCTACCGGATCGTCGATTTCGTGCTGAGCAATCTCTACAACTCGAGGTTGCCGCGGGCGCACGTGCTGCTGCAGTACCGGCCGGAGATCCTCGTGCGCCACCTGGTCGAGCGCTGGGGGCGGACCGATGGCCCGAGCGGGCGCTTCGTGCAGACCATCCTGCCGCGCGACCTGCAGGTGAGCGAATTCCGCGGCACCGCGGATTCCGTGGCGGCGGCGCTGCAGTGCGTGGACCGCGCGGACTACGACCTGATCGCGGTGTTCGCCGCCGATCACGTCTATCGCATGGACGTGCGGCAGATGATCGCGTTTCATCGCCGGCGCGACGCGGACGCGAGCGTCGCGGCGGTGCCCGTGGCGGTATCGCGCGCGGGCGCCTTCGGCATCCTCTGNNTGCGTCGATGGGCAATTACCTCTTTCGCCCGGCGGTGCTGCGCGCCGCGCTGGCCGACGCGCGCGCGCGCGGCGACCACGACTTCGGCCAGCACGTCCTCCCGCGCCTGGTCGAGAACCACCGCGTGTACGCCTATGACTTCGCCGACAACAGGGTGCCCGGCGTGCAGCCGTTCGAGGAGGCCGCCTACTGGCGCGACGTCGGCACCGTCGATGCCTACGTCGAGGCGCAGTGGGATCTGCTCGGGCTCCGGCCGCGCTTCCGCATCGGCAACCCCGACTGGCCGATCCGCTGTGCGTCGGCTCCGCGCGTGCTCGGCGCGCGCGGCGACGTGGAGAACAGCATCCTGGGTCCGGGCGCTGCCTGTGACGGTGCCGCCGTGCGCCGTTCGGTGCTGCAACGCGGCGCGTACGTGTCGCCGGGCGCCGAGCTGGACCACTGCATCGTGATGGATCGCGCGCAGGTGGGGCACGGCGTGCAGCTGCACGATGCGATCATCGGCCGCGGCAACAAGCTGCAGATCGCCAGCGTGACGCGCCGCACGGACGCTCGGCGGCCGCGCTGGATGCGCTCGCCGGCGGGGATGCTCATCGTGCCGCCGCGCCCGCGGCCGCCGTTCGCCCGCGGGCGGATCGCCATCTGAGGACCGCGCGGCGGGCCCGGGCTGCGGTGCCGCGATGACAAGCATCAACGCGGATCCGCGCCGGCGCTGCAGACTCTAGATTGGGTTCAACTCGCGCCGGCTGGCGCCGGCGCCGATCGGGGTCTTGCATGTCGGAATTGCGCCAGGATCCGGTGACGCACGACTGGATCATCCTGAGCCCGGAGCGTGCGCGGCGCCCGCGCGGCGAGGCTGCCGACCGGGCGCCGTGTCCGTTCTGCGCCGGGAACGAGCATCTCACGCCGGCCACGCTGGATCGCATCGACGCCGCCGACGGCAGCTGGCTCGTGCGCGCCGTGGCGAACCGCTTTCCCGCTCTGTGCGCGGAGGAGCCCGCGACGGCGAGCGGCGAGATGCCCTGCGGGTGGCGGCGGCTTCCGGGGTACGGCCGGCACGAAGTGATCATCGAGACTCCCGAGCACGACCGGCCGCCCGGCATGATGCCCGCGGGACAGGCGCGGCGCGTGCTCGAGATGTACCTGCGGCGCTACCGGGCGCTCGCGGCCGAGGACGGCCAGCTGCGCCAGATCGTGATCTTCCGCAACCACGGCGAGCGCGCCGGCACGAGCCTCGCGCACCCGCACTCGCAGATCGTCGCGACGCCGGCCGTCTCGCCCGAGACGCGCCGGCGCGCGATGGACGAGATCGCCTACTTCGACGAGGCCGGGCGCTGCGGCCTGTGCCACGTGCTGGCGCGGGAGCGCACCTGCGGCGATCGGGTGGTGCTGGAAAGCGACCGGTTCGTCACCATCGCCCCGTACGCGTCGAGGAACGCGTGGCAGCTG
>DKBI01000133.1 GCA_002451175.1 Betaproteobacteria bacterium UBA6904 | reverse complement strand
GGCAGCACGTAGGCGTGGCGCTCGTTCCACGGCGTGTTCGTGATCTCCGCGACGATGGTCTCGACGCGCTCGCCGGCCGGGTCGTAGCAGTAGTAGAAGCTCACCGGATTGAAGCAATGGCCGAAGGTGCGCAGGTGCGTGAGCAGGCGGATCGGTCCGGCCGGGCGCCGGCCGGTCTCGCGCTCCACGCGCTCGCGCACGGCCTGCGCGAGCGGCACGGCCGGGTCGCCGAGGTAGTCCGCGCGCCGCAGCCAGGCGAGCGCCGGCCGGCGCGTGGACCACAGCCAGCGTCCGCGAAAGACCTCGTCCAGCTCGGCGAGGTCCAGCCAGGCGAGGCACACGCGGTAGGTGAACGCGTGGGGGCGGGGCGCGAAGCGCCGGTGCCTAAGCCGACCGGTATACAGGGCGCTGTGCATGGTCCTGCTCGAAGTGGGCGACCGCAGCCAGGGCGCTGGCGACGCCGTCCTCGTGAAAACCGTTGCGCCACCAGGCGCCGCAGTAGTAGGTGCCCAGCGCGCCGTTCAGCTCGCGGTGCCGCGCCTGCGCGGCGACCGAGGCGGGCGTGTACAGCGGGTGGTGATAGGTGATGCGCTCGATGACGCGCGCCGGGTCGATCGCGTCGCTGCGGTTGAGCGTCACCAGGAACGGCGTCGGCGCGTCGAGCCGCTGCAGGAGGTTCATGTTGTAGGTGAGGGCGACCGGCCCGGTGCGGCCCGGCAGCACGTGGTAGTTCCACGCCGCCCAGGCCAGCCGCCGCCGCGGCAGCAGCCGCGTGTCGGTGTGCAGCACGGCCTCGTTCTCCTGGTACGGAATCGCGCGCAGCACTTCGCGCTCCGCCGCGGAGGGATCCGCGAGCAGGCCGAGCGCCTGGTCGCTGTGGCAGGCGAGGAACAGCGCGTCGTAGCGCTCGGCCTCCCGCCCGCGGGCCTTGACGATGACCGCGCCCGGCAGCCGCCGGACCCATTCCACCGGCGTGTCGAGCCGGATGCGGTCGCGGAACGGCGCGACGAGTTTCTCGACGTAGCGCGCCGAGCCGCCGCGGATCGTGCGCCAGACGGGGCGGTCGTTCACCGTGAGCATGCCGTGGTTGTGCAGGAAGCGCACGAAGAAGCGCGCCGGAAAGGCGAGCATGGAGGCCGCGTCGGTCGACCAGATCGCCGCGCCCATCGGCACGATGTAGTGCTCGACGAACGCGCGGCCGTAGCGGCCGCGCTCGAGCAGCTCGCCGAGCGGCAGCTCGCCACCCGGCTGCTCGAGCAGCGCCGGCGCCTCGCGGTTGAAGCGCAGGATGTCGCGGATCATGCCGAGGAAGGACGGGCGCAGCAGGTTGCGGCGCTGCGCGAACAGCGTGTTCAGCGTCGTGCCGTTGTACTCCAGGCCGCTCGCCTCGTCGCGCACGGAGAAGCTCATGGCGCTTTCCTGCGCGGCGACACCCAGTTCGCCGAGCAGCGCGATGAAGTTCGGGTAGGTGCGGTCGTTGAACACGATGAATCCCGTGTCCACCGCGTAGCGGCGCCCCGCCTGCTCGACCATGTGGGTGTGCGTGTGGCCGCCGATGCGGCTCGCGGCTTCGTACACCGTGACGTCGTGCCGGGCGTGCAGCCGATGGGCGGCCACGTTGCCGGCGATCCCCGTGCCGATGATGGCGATCTTCATGCGCTGGCCTCCGGGCGTGCGATGCGGCGCGCGTCGCGCGCGGCCGGGGGTACCGGCCGCAGTTCCCAGACCAGGCCGAGCGCGGCGAGCAGCCGCAGGCCGTAGTAGCTCAGGTCCAGTTCCCACCAGTAGAAACCCTGGCGCGCGGCCCCGGGAAAATGATGGTGGTTGTTGTGCCAGCCNNGGTAAAGGTCGCGTGATACAGCGCCACGGTCGAGATGCAGAATCCCCAGACCACGAGCTGCGCGCCGCTCGTCGCGGCGCCCGCGGCCTCGAGGCCGGCGCCCAGCGCGTACAGCGCAACGGCGAGCAGCGCCGGCACCGCGACGTCATAGCGGTCGAGCCAGCGCAGCTCGGGGTAGCGCGCGAGGTCGGACACCAGCTCGAGCCGCGCGGGGAAATTCTCGCGCGCGAGGAACCAGCCCACGTGGCTCCAGAGAAAGCCGTGCTGGCGCGCCGAGTGGCTGTCGGCGGGGCGGTCCGAATGCGCGTGGTGGTGGCGGTGGTGCGAGGCCCACCACAGCGGGCCGCGCTGCACGGCGGAGGCGCCGAGCACGCCGAACAGGAATTGCGCGGCGCGCGAGGTGCGGAACGCGCGGTGCGAGAAGTAGCGATGGTAGAACGCGGTCACCGCGAACATGCGCAGCGCGAACAGCGCCGCGGCCACGCCCACGGCGAGCGGGCTGGCCCCGACCCACAGCGCGCCGAGACAGCCGGCGTGCATCAGCACGAAGGGCAGCACGCGCAGCCAGTCGATGCCCCGCGCATTCCCCGGCGCGGCGCAGGACTCGGCAGCGCCGCTGTCGATCCAGCGGCGCAGCGCGGTGGCGAGGCGCCGGCTCATCGACCGGGACCTCGCGGCGCCGGCGCGGCAGGCTCCCAGCGCTGCGGGACCTTGCGGATGCGCCCGACGTCGTAGCCCTGCGCGGCGACGAACTGCACGATGCGCGCATAGTCCGCATCGGGAATCTGCGGCGTGCGCGCCATGATCCAGACGTAGTCGCGCCGGGTGCGCGCGATGACGGTCTGGCCGTAGTCGGGCGCGAGCCAGGCGATGCGATATTCGGCCTTGAAGGGCCACAGGAACTGCATGCCCCAGACCGCGTTCGAGTTCGCGTCGATCACGAAGCCGCGCGGCGTGTAGCGCTTCGGCGGTCCGTCGAAGCCGCCGTCGCGAAAGGTGAAGGTCGTCTCGATCGTGCCGTCGCCGGCGAGACGGTAGGACTCCACGGCGTTGTAGGCCGTCGTCTCGAGGAAGGTCGGGATGCTCGCGATGACGTACCAGTCGCCCATGAAGCGGCGCAGGTCGACCTTGTCCACCTGCGCGAGCGGGGGGTACGTCACGCTCTGGCAGCCCGAGAGCAGCAGCGCTGCGACGAGCAAGGCGGGCAGGGTTTTCACGGCGCCGTTCATAACAGCTCGTAGCGCAGCCGCCGGCCGCCCTCGGCGTCCGCTTCGAGAGCGACCCAGCGCCCGTCGGCGTACCACAGGTCGATCGACAGCCCGCGGGCGCTGAGGCGATGACGCTGCGCGGCGCGTGGTTGACCGCGCACGCGCACGGTTTCCTCGCCCTGCGAAGCGACCGTCACGGGCAGCAGCTCGCCGGTCTGGCTGTTGAGCAGGCGGCGCGCCCTGAGGATCTGCGGGTTCCAGTACGCGAAGCTCATGACGCAGCCGTCGTGCGCCTCGCGGCCCTCGGCGTGCTCGACGACGAGGCGGCCCTCCTGCGTGGCGGCGCTGACGGTGACCTGCTCGCCATTGGTCGCGGTCTGCGCGACGAGCGACTGCAGGCAGTTTCCGCTCCAGCGCTCCGTGGCCTCGTGGCGGTATCGGTAGGCGCTGATGAACAGGATGCGCACGTCGAACCGCGCCTCGCTGCGCAGTTCGCGCACGTCGCCCGCCGAGCGCAGCGTGAAGTCGTGTTGCCCGATCTCGCGATCGTCGAGCAGCACGCGGAACTTCCACGCGCGGACTTCCGCGTGGGCGGCGGGCAGCGCCAGGCAGAGTGCGGCGGCGGTGGCGAGGAGGCGCATCAGACCTTCCGCGGCGGCCCGGGAAAGAACGCGTTGGTTCGCGCCACGTAGGCGCGGTAGGCGGGCCGGCGCTCGCCGATGTCCTTCTCCAGCAGCGCAACGCCCGAGACCTTGAGCAGCAGCACGGTCATGAGCAGCGGCGCGAAGACGCTCCACCAGCCGCCGGCGCCGAGCGCGAGCAGGCCGAGGCCCCACCAGACGCAGAACTCGCCGAAGTAGTTCGGGTGACGCGTGTAGCGCCACAGGCCGCGGTCCATCACGCCGCCCGCATTGGCCGCATCGGCCTTGAAGCGCGCGAGTTGCCCGTCGGCCGCGGTCTCGAAGGCGATGCCGAACCCGGCCAGCGCCGTGCCCAGCGCGTCCCACGGCCCGAACGGTGCTGGCGAGGCGATCGCCGCCGCCAGCGGCGCGGAAATCAGCCATGCCAGCACGGCCTGCAGGCCGAACACCAGGTAGAGGCTCTTCCAGGCGAACCCCGGCTCGTTCCGGGCGCGGATTGCGCGGTAGCGGTGGTCCTCCGCGGCGTTCCAGTTGCGCGCGGCCAGGTAGCCCGAGAGCCGCAGCGACCAGACGGCGACCAGCACGAGGACGAGCAGCGCACGCGGGCCGGCGGACGGCGCGGCAGTGGCGTACGCCGCCGCAGCGAGCAGAAAGAACAGCGACCAGAAGATGTCCACGAGCCCAGCGTTGCGCCGCGCCGTGGCGATCGCCCAGGCGAGCAGACCAAGGCCGAGCATCCCGGGAAGCGCCGTGGGCCAGAGCGCGAGGCCGCTCATGACTGGGCGTACCCGTCGAGCCGGCGCGCGGCGCCGAGAAGCACGGGCGTGAGAATCGCCCACCCCGCGCCGATCACGGCCAGCGCCGCGCCGGCGGCGACGAACTCGAGTGCGCCGAGGCGCGCGCCGGCGTAGTACGCCGCGGGACCGCCGACGGCGCCGAGCAGGGCCGCGAGGCCCAGGTGGGAGCGCAGCGTGCGCAGCGACACGTTGAGCGTCGTCGCAAACAGCGCCCACAGCGCGATCATCCAGTAGGGCGCCGTCCCCTCGACGAGCACGCCGGCGCTGAACTGCACCCAGCCCGCCTGCACCAGCAGGGTCTCGAACACCGCGCCGACGCCGGCCGCGATGACGACGAGCGCCAGCTCCGGCTTCGGTTGCGCGGCGCGCGCCAGATGCCAGCCGACGATCGCCGCCGCCGCGAGCGCGCCGACCCACGGCAGACCGCGCGCGGCGCCGAGCACGCAGGCGAACCAGCCCAGCTGAAACAGGATCACGTTGAACACGAGTCTCATGCGGTCAGCCCGCAGGCCTCTCGAACAGGTAGTGGCTGACCCACCACTCCTGGCCGTCGCGGTAGCCGAACAGCTCGGCGCAGGCCATGAAGAAGATGCGCCAGCGCTGCAGCCACTGCGCGGCGTTCGCCTCGCCATAGGTCGCGGCGAGCACGGGCAGCACCTCCGCACGGCGCGCGTCGACGTTGGCGAGCCACGCATTGGCGGTCTTCTCGTAATGGCGGCCGTCCCAGCGCCAGCGCTGCAGGAAGCGCAACCGGTCCTGGAAGCGGAGCGCGAGCTCGTCGCTCGGCATCATGCCGCCCGAGAAGAAATGGCGGCTCATCCAGTCCGCGGCGCCGCCGTCGACAAACGCGTACGGCGTGGCACGGTGGCAGAAGACGTGCATGAAGAACTGTCCGCCCGGCTGCAGCCAGTCGTGCACGCGCGCGAACAGCGCGCGCCAGTTGCGCATGTGCTCGAACATCTCCACGGACACCACGCGGTCGAAGCGCCGGACGGTGACGAACCGGTTCATGTCCGCCGTGACGACGTCGACGTTGCGCAGGCCGCGGCGCTCGGCCTCGCCGAGGATCCACGCGCGCTGCGAACGCGAATTCGACACGCCGGTGATGCGGCTGTTCGGGTAGTGCGCCGCCATCCAGAGGGTGAGCGAGCCCCAGCCGCAGCCGAGNNGTGAGCGAGCCCCAGCCGCAGCCCAGCTCGAGAATCATTTGACCGTCGGCGAGGCGCGCGTGCGAGCAGGTCTCGGCCAGCGCCAGGGCTTCCGCTTCCGCCAGGGTCGAGGTGCCCTCGGGCCACCACGCGCTGCTGTACTTGCGATGCGGCCCGAGCGCGGAGGCGAAGAATGCCGCGGGCACCTCGTAATGCTGCTCATTGGCGAGGTGGGGGACCGGCGCGAGTTCGGCGGCGTCCATGGCGCCGACGAACGCTTCCGTGGCGAGGCCCGCGGCCTCGCAGTCGGCGGCGGCGATTTCCGCCAGCCGCTGCTCGCACAGGCGCCGGATGCCCGCGCGGATGACGGCGTCCGGGACGAGGCCCTGCTCGACCCAGTTGATGGCGAGTTGCGCGGCTTGGCTCATGAACGGGATTCCTTCTGCAGGAGAGTGATCTTGATGAGGCGCACGCCGTCTTCCAGTTCCTTGCCGAGCACGATGGCGCCGGCGCTGGCGAGGGCCTGCCGATGACGCATGGCGGTCGCGCCGCCGATGAACACCGGCACGTTTGCCTGACGCACCAGCTTGGGCAGCGCGCGCTCGACCAGTCCGGGCGCCGGATCGACCGACGAGGAGATGACGATCGCGTCGCTGCGCGAGCGCTTCTGCGCGATGGCGATGTCGTCGAGCGGCGTGTCGGCGCCGAGCAGGACCGTGCGCAGCCCCGCGGCGTGCGCTTCGAGCGCGAAGATCAGCAGGCCGATTTCGTGCTGCTCGCCCGGCGCGCAGGCGGCCACGATGCGCGGCCCGGCCGCGTAGCGCATGCGGTGCTGCAGGCGCGCGCCCAGCTTGCTGCGCAGATACATCGCGAAGAAGTGCTCCTCGGCGATGGCGCCGGCCACCTTCTTCCAGCGCTCGCCGAGACGCACGAGCAGCGGCAGGACGGCGTGTTGCGTCACCTGCTCGATCGGATGCACCGAGAGCGCCTCGTCGTACACGCGGTCCAGCTCCGGCTCGTCGAAGCGGGCGATCGCCGCCGCCATGCGCTCGACGTAGTCCGACCATGGCCCGCGGTCGGGCGCCGTCCGGCGCGTCTCCGGCTCGGCCTCGAGGAGCGCGCTCACGCGGCTGATGGGCACCCCGCGGTCGACGAGCGCGAGCACACGGCGTATCAACTCGACGTGCTGGTGCGTGTACAGGCGATGGCCTTTGGCCGTGCGCTGCGGCCGGATCAGCCCGTAGCGGCGCTCCCAGGCGCGCAGCGTGATGGCATTTACGCCGGTCAGGGAGGAGATGGTGCGGATCGGCAGGTGCGCGCCGGCGGTGCTCGGCATGGGGTTGTACAAGGAATCGTCTAAAAGGTGTGCAAAGGTTATACAGATAGGTATATCATGTCAACAGGAAATGATGCACAACCTATACAAGCGGGCTGGCGACGAGACGGCCGCTCTGGTCTGGTTCCGCCGCGATCTGCGGGATTTCGACCACGCCGCGCTCCACGCGGCGCTCGCCGCGCATGGGCGCGTGCATTGCGCGTTCATGTTCGATACGGAAATCCTCGAGGCGCTCGCCTCGCGCGCCGACCCGCGGCTGGCGTTCATCTGGGACAGTGTGGCCGAGCTGCGCACGGCGCTCGAGGCGCGCGGCGGCGGGCTGCACGTCCTGCACGGCCGGGCGCGGGACGAGATCCCGCGTCTTGCGGCGACGCTCGGCGTCGCCGCGGTGTACGCCAATCGCGACTACGAGCCGCAGGCCATCGCGCGCGATGCCGAGATCGCCGGCCGGCTGCGCGAGCGGTCGATCGATTTCCGCACGCGCAAGGACCAGGTGATCTTCGAGCTCGACGAGGTGCGCACGCGCTCGGGCGACGCGTTTTCGGTGTTCACGCCCTACAAGCGGGCTTGGCTGGCGAGACTCGAGCCGCGGCACACCGCGCCGCAGGAGACCGCGCCGCTGATGGCGCGCCTGGCGCCGTACGCCGGGGCGGCGATGCCGTCGCTGGAGGAACTCGGCTTCGTGCGCGCCGCGCCGGCGCTGCCCGGCGGCATGGCCAGCGGCGCGCGCCAGTGGGCGGCGTTCCAGGGGCGGCTCGCAGGCTACGCCGCGCAGCGCGACTTCCCGGCCGTCGAGGCGACGTCGCGCCTTTCGGTGCACCTGCGTTTCGGCACGGTCTCGATCCGCGAGCTGGTGCGGTTCGCGCGCGCACGGCGCAGCGCAGGCGCCGAGACCTGGCTCGCGGAACTGGTCTGGCGGGAGTTCTACTTCGCGATTCTCGCCGCGCGGCCGGACGTCGTCGATCATGCCTTCCGCCACGCATACGACGCGCTCGCCTGGGAGCACGACGAGGCTGGCTTTCGCGCCTGGTGCGAGGGGCGCACGGGCTACCCGCTGGTGGATGCGGCGATGCGCGAGCTCAACGCGACCGGGGCGATGCATAATCGGCTGCGCATGGTGACGGCCTCGTTCCTCGTCAAGGATCTCGGCATCGACTGGCGGCGCGGCGAGCGCTACTTCGCGGAGAAACTCCTCGATTACGACCTGGCGGCGAACAACGGCGGCTGGCAATGGTCCGCGTCCACCGGTTGCGACGCGCAGCCCTGGTTCCGCATCTTCAACCCCGTGACGCAGTCGCGCCGCTTCGATGCGGAGGGCGAGTACATCCGGCGCTGGGTGCCGGAACTCGCCCGCGTGCAGGGCGACGCGGTGCATGCACCTTGGGAACTCGGCCCGCTCGAGCAGCAGGCGGCGGGTTGCGTCGTCGGGCGCGACTACCCCGAGCCGGTCGTCCGGCACGAGGCGGCCCGGGAGCGCACCCTCGCACGCTATCGGGCGGCGAGAAACGGCAGGGGATGATGAGCGCGGATCGGCCGGCGAGAATTTCGCGCGGCGGCGATTGGCTCGGGCTGGGCGCCTTTCTCGTCGTCTGCCTGGGCGTCTCGGCGCTGGGCGGTCTGGCAACCGCGAGCAGCGTGGGAACGTGGTATCAGGCGCTGCACAAACCCGCGTTCAATCCGCCGAACTGGGTGTTCGCGCCGGTCTGGACGACGCTCTACGTCATGATCGCGGTGGCCGGCTGGCGCGTGTGGCGGCTGCGCCGTTTCGCGGGGGCGGCGATGGCCGCCTACGCCGCGCAACTGGCGCTCAACCTGGCGTGGTCGCTGCTGTTCTTCGGCGGCCGCCTGATCGGCGTGGCCTTGGCGGAGATCCTGCTGCTGCTCGCGGCCATCCTGCTCAATGTCGTGATCTTCTGGCGCATCGAGCGCGTCGCGGCGCTGCTGCTCGTGCCGTACGCCGCCTGGGTGGCGTTCGCCAGCGCGCTGAATCTCGCCCTATGGCGCCTGAACTGAGGCGACGTCGTCGACTCGTCGCGCTGGTCGGCGCGGCGCTCGCCGCCGCGGCGACCGCGCTGCACGCGCAGAGCGTCGAGCCGCTGGCCGAACTCGCCAAGCCAGGCCGGCTGCTGATGCTGCGCCATGCGCTCGCGCCGGGCAATGGCGATCCGACTGGCTTTACGCTCGGCGACTGCGCCACGCAGCGCAACCTCGATGACGCAGGTCGCGGGCAGGCGAGGCGCATGGGCGATCGCCTGCGCCGCGCGGGCGTCGCGCGGGCGACAGTCTATTCGAGCCAGTGGTGCCGGTGTCTCGAGACGGCGCGGCTGCTGGACGTCGGTCCGGTGGCGGAGCTCCCGGCGCTGAATTCGTTCTACAACCGGGCGGAGGTCCGCGAGGCCCGCATCGCCGCGCTGCGCGCCTTCGTGGCGCGCCTGCCGCTGAACGGGCCGCCGGTCATCTTCGCCACGCACCAGTTCACGATCGGCGAATTCACCGGCGGGGGCACGGGCTCGGGCGGCGGCATGGTCTTCGAGCTGAACGGCACCGGGGCGCCGCGGCCAATTGGCGCCGTATCCGCGGACTGACGCGCGGCCTATTTCCGGTCGAGCCAGTACTGCAGGCGCGACTGCGGCTCGTCGATCAGCGCCTTGCAGGAAAACGCGTAGTCGTCGGCGATCGCCGGCAGGTTCTCGAGCTTGCGCTGCATGCGATCCATCATCTCCTGCATCGCGGCCTTCGAGCGCTCCAGCGCGAGCTCCCGGGTGGTGGCCTCGGCGGCGCGCTTGAAGGCGATGTCCGCGAGTTCCTGCTGCTGCGCCATGGCCATGTTGCGGTCCAGGCCCGGCGGAAACGAGCGGCTCGCCACCTCGCGCATGATGAGGAACCAGCTGCTGCAGCGCGCGTGCTCCAGCGCCACGTAATCCTTGGCTTCCCGCAGGTCCATGGCGCTCGCGGCCGCCACCGGCAGCACGAGCGCGAGCGCCGCCATCGCGCGCTTCACGGTCGTGATCCCCGATCGCCGGCAAGTGCCATCCCGGCCATCATACCGGCGGCCGGCGGGGCTGGATATCCATACAGTTCTCGCCTATAGTCGCCGCTGTGGATCCGGTGGCGACCTTCGAGCGGTTGAACGTGCGGCAGCGCGAGGCGGCGTGCTTCGGCGAGCGCGCCGCGGGCGGCGCGTTTCGTGCCGGACCGCTGCTCATCATCGCCGGCGCGGGCACCGGCAAGACCAACACGCTCGCGCATCGCGTCGCCCACCTGGTGCTGGAGGGCGTCTCGCCGGAGCGCATCCTGCTGCTGACCTTCACGCGGCGCGCCGCGGAGGAGATGACGCGCAGGGCGCGGCGCATCGTCGGCGAGGTGCGCCGCGAGGCACGGTTTCCCTGGGCGGGCACCTTCCACTCGGTCGCCAACCGCCTGATCCGGCGCTTTGCCGGGCGCGTCGGGCTGGAACCCTCGTTCTCGGTGCTGGACCGCGGCGATGCGGCCGATCTCATGGACGTCCTGCGCCACGAGCTGGCGTTCGCCCGCCCGGAGGAGGAGCGCGCGCGGCGTTTTCCGCGCAAGGAGACCTGCCTCGCCATCTATTCGCACCGCGTGAATACGCAGGGCACGCTCGCCGCGACGCTCGCGGCGGAGTTTCCCTGGTGCGCCGACTGGGAGGCCGAGCTGACGCGGCTGTTTCGCGCCTACGTCGAGCGCAAGCTCGCNNGGGGCGCGGCCCGCGCTGGTGACGGTGATCGACGAGCTGGCGCAGGCGGACTACGTCGCCGGGCGAGTCCTCGAGGCGCGCGAGCGCGGCGTGCCGCTGCGCCGGCAGGCGGTGCTGTTTCGCAACGCGCATCACTCCGACGCCCTGGAGCTGGAGCTCGTGCGGCGCAACGTCCCCTTCGTGAAATACGGCGGGCTGAAGTTTCTCGAGGCGGGCCACGTCAAGGACATGCTCTCGATCCTGCGCTGGGCGGACAACCCCAAGCACCGGGTAGCGGCGTTTCGCGCGCTGCAGTTGCAGCAGGGCGTCGGGCCCGGCATCGCGGCGCGCGTGCTGACGCGATTCGAGGCCGGCGGCCATGCCTGGAGCGCGCTGCAGTCGCGCTCCGCGCCATTCGACGAGCTGATGCGCGCGTTGGGCGATCCGGGCGTGCCCTGGCCGGGCCAGGCGCAGCGCGTGCGCGAGTGGCTCGAGCCGCAGCTCGATCGACTGTACGACGCGTCGCCCGCGCGGGCGGGCGACCTGCACCAGCTCGAACGGATTTCGGCGAGTTTCGCGACGCGCGAGGCCTTTCTCACCGAGCTNNTCGGCGAAGGGCCAGGAGTGGGAGTCGGTGCACGTGCTCAACGTGGCCGATGGCAGCTTCCCCTCGGAGTTCTCGACGGGCCGCGCGGAGCTCATCGAGGAGGAGCGGCGCCTGCTCTACGTCGCCATGACGCGCGCCCGGAGCGAGCTGCATCTGATCGCGCCGCTCAAGTACTACGTCACCCAGCAGGCCAAGCGCGGCGATGCGCACGTCTACGGCGCGCGCAGCCGTTTTCTCACGCGCACGGTGCTGAAGTGCCTGGAGGAAGTGACCTGGATGCCGCGCGACGTGGATACGCCGGGCGCTGCACGCGCGGCCCCGCCGGTGGACGTGGCCGGGCGCCTACGCGGAATGTGGGCCTAGCAGTCGTCACCCGCCGCCCGGTCGGTCCGAACTGCAAGAAATCAAAGGATTTTTTTCGGGCTTGATTACCGGGCAGTGCGCCGCCATGTAGGGTCCATGGCCAACCCCGGGGACGACATGGATGCATTGAACGAAGGCGCCGCGCGCGAGGTGGGGCGCGAGACCAGGCGCGGCGGCAGCCGGGCGCTGGCGCTGCGGCCGGTGCCGAGCGATGCGCTGATCCTCATCCCGCTGCGCAACTCGGTGCTCTTTCCGGGCGTCATCACGCCCATCACGATCGGTCGGGCGGCCTCGGTCGCCGCGGCGCGCGAGGCTGCGCGCGGCGACAAGAAGGTCGGCTTCCTCCTGCAGCGCGACGCGCAGAAGAACGACGTCGTGCCGGACGACCTGCACTGGGTGGGCACTTCCGGCCAGATTGCGCGCATGGTCGCCGCGGGCGAGGGGGTGCATCACCTCGTCGTGCAGGGCCAGGAGCGCTTCCGCGTGCTGGAATTCCTGACGGGCTGGCCGTTCCTCGTGGCGCGCATCGCCACGGTGGAGACGCCGGAGCCGGAAGCGGACGCGCGCAGCCCGGAGATGGAGGCCCGCTTCCTGCAGCTCAAGCAGCAGGCGACGGAGGCGATCCACCTGCTGCCGCATGCGCCCGACGAGCTGGTGGGCATCGTGCAGGCGATCGAGTCGCCGGGCCAGCTCTGCGACATGGTCGCCAACCTCCTCGACGTGAAGAACGAGGAGAAGCAGGAAGTGCTCGAGTCCTTCGACCTGACGCTGCGCCTCGACCGCGTGCTGGCGCTGCTCGGCGGGCGGCTCGAGGTGCTGCGGCTGTCCAAGGAGATCGGCGACAAGACCAAGCGCGAGTTCGACGAACGGCAGCGCGAGCACGTGCTGCGCGAACAGATGCGCCAGATCCAGAAGGAGCTGGGCGAGACCGAAGACACCGCGGCGGAACTCGAGGAGCTGAAGAAGGCGATCGAGACCGCGGGCCTGCCGGCGGACACGCACAAGCACGCGATGAAGGAATTCAAGCGGCTCGCGCGCATGGGCGAGAGCTCCGCCGAGGCTTCGATGGTGCGCACCTATCTCGAGTGGCTGACGGAATTGCCCTGGAAGCTCGAGGCGCAGAAGCCGATCGACATCGCGGCGGCGCGCCAGGTGCTCGACAACGACCACTACGGCCTGGACAAGATCAAGCGCCGCATCCTCGAGTATCTCGCGGTGCGCAAGCTCAATCCCGAGGGCAAGAGCCCGATCCTGTGCTTTGCCGGGCCGCCGGGCGTGGGCAAGACCTC
>DKBI01000126.1:25886-44210 GCA_002451175.1 Betaproteobacteria bacterium UBA6904 | reverse complement strand
ATGTACTCGACCGACAACGGCGCGGAATGCTTCACCTGGCCCGATGGCGGCACCACGCCGTTCCGCGGGGAAAAGAACGAGAACTGGGAGGGCGGCTACCGGGTGCCGTGTGCGATCCGCTGGCCCGGCCATATCAAGCCCGGCACGGTCAACAACGACATCTTCTCGCACGAGGACATGCTGCCGACGATCATGACGATCGCCGGGGTGCCCGGCGTGAAGGAGAAGCTGCTCAAGGGCATGAAGGTCGGCAAGAAGACTTTCAAGGTCCACCTCGACGGCTATGACCTGACCCCGGCCATCGGCGGCAAAGCGCCGAGTCCGCGCAACGAGTTTTTCTACTGGAACGACGACGGCTCGCTGGTGGCGCTGCGCTACAACAACTGGAAGATTGTCTTCCAGGAGCAGCGCGCGCACGGCTTCGCGGTCTGGGCCGAGCCCTTCGTGCCGCTGCGCCTGCCCAAGCTGTTCAACCTGCGCACCGACCCGTTCGAAGTGGCCGATAAGGTGGCGATGGACTACGATCACTGGCGTATCGATCGCGTGTTCATGTTCGTGCCGGCGCAGGAATACATCGGCAAGTACATCGCGACGTTCAAGGAGTTCCCGCCGAGCCAGAAGGTCGGCAGTTTCTCGCTGGACCAGGTGCTGGATAGCCTCACGGCGGCACAGACCGGCGGCAAGTGATCGGATGCTGAAGGCTGCGCCTGCCTAGCGGGCAATGCCGATCGACCGGTCACCCCGGCGAGCCCAGCGCTCGCCGGGGTTTCTTTTTTGCCGGGAGCGAGAGAACGGCCATGGCCGGATGCCGACCCGATGATGGCGCGAGCCGGCAAGGGCCGGTATTTGAGTCGCCGCTGGAGCTTCGATGACCCCGCAATCCGAGCCACACTCGCCGCCGCCCGACACGGCCGCGGCCGTGCAGGACTTCTACGAACGCTACCCCTATCCGCAACCGGTCGAGAGCCTCGACAGCTACCGCCAGCTCTGGCAGGACCCGCAGCGGCGGCGCGCCGACCACCACCTGTTCGAGCCCGCGAAACCCTACCGCGAGGATGCCCGCATCCTGATCGCGGGGTGTGGTACGTCGCAGGCGGCCAAGCATGCCTTGCGCTGGCCCGCCGCACAGGTGACCGGCATCGACTTCAGTGCCACCAGCGTGCGCTGCACCGAAGCGCTCAAGCGCAAGCACCAACTGGGCAATCTGCAGGTGCATCAGCTGCCGGTGGAGCGCGCGAGTGAGCTCGGCAGCAGCTTCGACCAGATCGTCTGCACCGGCGTGCTGCACCACTTGCCGGACCCGGCGGCCGGCCTGCAGGCGCTGCGCAGCGTGCTCGAGCCCGACGGCGTGATGCACCTCATGGTGTACGCGCCGTATGGACGTACCGGCATCTACCTGCTGCAGGAGTTCTGCCGGCGCGTCGGCGTCGCGGCCACCGACGAGGGCATTCGCGATCTCGTCATCGCGCTGCGATCGCTGCCGCCCGGGCATCCGCTGGAAGGACTGCTGCGCCAGGCGCCCGACTTTCGCCACGCGACGGCGCTGGCCGACGCGCTGCTCAATCCTCGGGACCGTGCCTATTCGGTGCCGCAACTCTTCGATTTTCTCGCGCAGGGCGGCTTCAGCTTCGGCCGCTGGCTCTGGCAGGCACCGTACCGGCCGCAGTGCGGCGCCTTGACGCACATCCCGCAGGCGGATCGGATCGCGCAACTGCCGCTTGCCGAACAGTTCGCCGCGATTGAGTTGTTCCGGGGCACGATGACGATGCACAGCGTGGTGGCCTACCGCACCGACCGGCCCGGGGGCTCACCGCAACCGGACTTTGCAGGCGAGGCCTGGCGGAACTACGTGCCGATTGGTCGGTCCGATACGATCCTGGTGCAGGAGAAGCTGCCGCCGGGTGCGGCAGCGGTACTGATCAATCGCAACCACACTTACACCGACCTGTATCTGCCCATCGACGCGGCGCAGAAGAGGCTGTTCGAGGCCGTCGACGGCAAGCGGACGATCGGCGAGATCGCTCCGCAACCGGCACATGCCGATGCCGCGCGCGCGTTCTTCGAGTGCCTGTGGTGGTACGACCAGGTCGTGTTCGATNNGCGATTGCAGCTTGGGATCGCGCGTCCGGTCAGGCGGCCACGAGGTGCTGATTGTCGAGCAGGTCCTGCAGCGTCGCGTTCGCAACGCGACTGGGGAAGGGGAGAGCACCGCCGCCCTCGGGGCGGCGGTGGGACGGCGTCTATCCGCCGGCAGGAACCGTGCCGACGGGGGCGCTGCCTGCGTCAGTGGCTTCGGCGTTTTCCGTAGGGCGACAAGGGTGCCACGCCGCCAACGGCACGTTCAAATCCTGCCGGTGCATGCCCGGCAGATCAGTTCAGAATGCGTACGCCATGCCCAGCATCCATCCCGACTGGCGCACGTCGTAATAGAAGGAACCCTTCTCGTACTTGACGTCGAGACTGCGATAGCCGAGCACGGTGCTGAGCGGCTTGCTCCACTGATAGCCCACGAGGCCCGTCGCGTCAGTGAACAAATCCGAGCCGGCGCCGAAGCCGCCCATGGCCAGAACACCGCTCAGGAAGAACTTCGATCCGCCGAGCGCGGTGCGGGCCTTGATGCCGACGACCGGATCCCACCACGATTCACTGTTGCGAACGCTGCGTCCCGCAAGGAGGCCGAGGCCGCCGCCGAACCCCAGTTCGGTATCCACCTTCCAGTACCGCGCGCCGGCGAATACGTCCACGAGGGTCGCGTCCTGGTTGTACAACTCGTAGACATACCCGCCCGTGACGATCGTCGACTTGGACTTCGACTTCAGCGTCAGGCCGATCGCCGGAACGAGCTCGGTGTCCGAGCGCACGTCGGTGTACACCAGGTCGGCGAAGCCGCCGTGCCGGCCTTTCTTGGCCTCGAACGCACCCATGAAACCCACCTTCAGGTCACTCAGCGCGTCGCTGGGGGAGATGTCGATCGCCACGCGTGGCGCGCCCGGTATCGTCGCGACGGTTCCCTTCAGGCCCGCGAACCAGAGATAAGGCGCCAGCTGGTATTTCCACTCGCCTTGTGCCGCGGCCACGGACGGCAGCAGCAGGGAGGCTGCGCAAAGGACGTACGCCAGACGGAGCAGGATCTTCATGAGAGACCTCCTGGTTGCGGGTTGTCGTGTGGAGTCAGGTCGTCAGTGTTCGATTGTAACTGTCCGCGCGCCGGCCGCGAGCGCTAGGGCGCAGCCGGCTTGCCCCGGTCCGACCCGGCGGGGGGATACTCGATCCGGTCCTTGAATCCGGAAATGCGCGAGGGATGGAAATCGGGAAACGGCAGTTCGCGCTGCGCGCGCCAGCGCTCGACCGTCGCGACCGCAGCCCGTGTCTTCTCCGCGTCGAGGCCCGCGTCCCGCGCGACGTAGGTGGTCGTGGACGGGAACGCGAAACCGGAGCCGCTGCCCTCGACGATCTCCATGATGCGCAACAGGAGGTCTTCCTGCACTTCGAGAAACCGCGCGTTCTCGCCCGTGAGCACGTAGGCGAAGATCTCCAGGTCGAGGGACGACGCGCCCAAGCGAACGAAGCGGACCCGAGCCGTCGCGGTCTCGACCAGGGGGTGCTCGTAAAGCAGCCGGCGCGTCTCGGCCAGCACGAAGCGCAGTTGATCGGCCGCCGTTTGGTAACGCAGCGCCAGCGTGGGCTGAAAGCGGATCTTCTCCCGGAAGCCGAAATTCTCGAGGCTCTCCGTGGACATCTGCGCATTCGGTATGCTGACCAGGGTCCGGTCGAGCGTGCGGATGCGCGTCGAGCGCAGACCGATGCTCTCGATGATTCCGGACACCTCACCCACCTTGCAGAAGTCGCCGACGCGCACGGGCTGGTCGGAGATGATCATGATCCCGCCGAAGAGATTCTCGAGCGTCTTCTGTGCGGCGAACGCGATGGCGATGCCGCCGATCCCCAGCCCGGCGAGCGCCGCGGTGAGGTCCACGTCGAAGTGGTGCAGCAGCGTGAACGCGGCGATGACGACGATCAGCACCTTGCCCAGCTTGGCCACCAGCTGGCTGACGGTGACGCGCCCCGGCTGATGCTGGCGCCTGAGTCTGGCCTCGACGAGTTCGGCGCTGAGGTCGACGAGCCGCGTCAGCAGCCAGGCGGAACCCACGACGCCGATGACGAATGCCAGCAGCGCCAGCAGGAAGCGCGACAGCAGCGGCAATTGCGCCACGTTCAGCCAGAGCGCGATGACCGCGCTCGCCGCGACGACGCGCACCGGGTTCATGATGTGCGCCAGCCGGTTCCCGGCGCTCTCGCCCGTGAGCCGGAAGACCAGTGGGCGCAACACCAGGAACACGGCGCGGCTGAGCAGCCGGGCGAACAGCAGGACCAGAACGATTGCGATCGGCAGCGCGAGCCACTGGTAGAGCGGCACGTTCATGTAGCGCGTGTCCTTCAGCGGCGCCCAGAGGAACTGCTCCACCCAGCGCGGCTGCACCTGCTGGTAGGCGGCCGGAATCTCCTTCAGCGTGGCCGCCGAGAAGCGCCACACGGCCGGCTGGTCCTTGCGCTCGACGCGCTCGAGCAGGATGTCCAGCGTCGCCGAACCGTAGCGGACCTCGCCGACGCGCTCCTGATTCGGGGGCAGGTCTTCGTCCAGGCTGCCCTCCGGCCGGGTGCTCAGACGATCGATGTCCGTCGCGGGAAGGCTCTGATTGAGCACGACGATGAGCTGGTCGATGCGCTCCCGAAGCGGCTTGGGCACGTGCGTCGCATCGATGTATTGCGCCGCCCGCTGGTAGTTCAGATCGGTCGCCGCGCGGATGAAGCCGAGCACGGTGCCCTTGGGCGTGTCCCTGCCCAGCGGATCGCGGGCTGCCGCAGCCGCTGCGGCAGCGGGTTCATCGGCGGCAGTTGCGCCGAACGCCGCCGGGACCGATATGATGCTCAGTGCAGCGCCAAGCGCAACCCATTGCAATGACATCCGGACCTCCCCTCTGCGGCTCGCCGTCGCGTACGCGCCCCGGCATCCTGCGGCCGCGCGTCACGCGGGCAGGCGCGGCGCGCGTCCCAAGGATAGGCGGACATCGGGGGGAAGGGGTTGCGCCACATCAATCGCTGCAGCGGCTGGCGCGGGGTGTCCCGTGACCGAACTGCGCGACCTTCTGCGTTCCGACACCCATGCGGATCGCTCTTCTTGCGAGGATGGCAACGTCATGAAGTCTTCGACCCGCGTGTTGCTTGCGATGCTGTGGCTCGGGATCGCGTCCGCTACGGCCGCGCCGTCGGCCGCACCGGCCGGCGCATCGCCCCAGGCGAAGCGGCCGAAGATCTGCGTGGTGCTCTCGGGCGGCGGGGCACGCGGCGCTGCCCATGTGGGCGTCTTGAAGACGCTCGAAAAATACCGCGTGCCGGTGGACTGCATCGCGGGGACCAGCATGGGAGCGCTCGTCGGTGCGGCCTATGCATCGGGCGTGAGCGTTGCGGAAATGGAGAACATCCTCGCCGGCATCTCGACGGAGCTGCTGTTCAAGGAGAAACCCCCGCGGCAGGAGCAATCCATGCGCCGCAAGCAGGACGATTACCGCATCTTCGTCACGCCGGAGCTCGGCGTCGCGGGCGGCGAGCTGGGCATTGCGAAAGGCGTGGTCAGCGGCGTGCAGCTGGAGACGGTCCTGCGCAAGCTCGCCCGGGCGAAGGGGTATCTGCGCTTCGACGCGCTGCCGATTCCGTTCCGCGCGGTGGCGACCGACCTCGTCACGGGCAAGGCCGTGGTCTTCGACGAGGGCGAGCTGGCCAACGTCATGCGCGCCAGCATGTCGGTGCCCGGCGCGGTGGCGCCCGCCGAGTTCGGCGGCATGGTGCTGGTCGACGGCATGCTGACCAGCAATCTCCCCGTGGCGACCGCCCGCGCGATGGGTGCCGACATCGTGATCGCCGTGAACGTCGGCACGCCGCTGCTCGAGCGCGAGGAGCTGAACGGCGTCGTCGGCATCATGGGGCAGATGCTGAACATCCTGACCGAGCAGAACGTGCAGGTGGCGATCGCCTCGCTGACGCCGCGGGACATCCTGATCACGCCGGAGCTGGGCACGTTTTCGACCGGCGATTTCGATCACCTGCCGAAGATCGCGCCGCACGGCGAGCAGGCCGCAGAGGCCGTCGCCGACCGGCTTGCCCCGCTGTCGCTGGATGGCGCCGAATATGCCGCGCTGCGGATCCGGCAGCAGATTGCGGTGCCGGCCGACGAGCGCCCGGTCGACGAGATTCGATTCGCGACGATGCGCCACGTCAACCCGCAGTCGCTGGCAGCCATCATGGAGACGCGTACCGGGCAGCGCGTCGACCAGGACACGCTCGACCGGGACATGGTGCGCGTCTACGGCACGGGTGATTTCGAGCACGTGAACTATCGCTTCCTCGAAGAAGCCGGCCGACGGATCTTGGTCGTGGATGCGGTGGAAAAGACCTGGGGACGCGACACGCTGCGGCTCGGAATCGGCTTGTCCGCCGAGCTGGGCGGCGACTCGAATTTCAATCTGCTCGCCCGGTACCGCAAGGGCTGGATCAATCCGCTGGGCGGCGAGTGGCGCACGGAACTGCAGCTCGGACGCACTTCGGCGCTGCGCACCGAGTTCTACCAGCCGCTCAGTCTGGTCGGCGGCCTGTTCGTTTCACCCTCGCTCGCGCTCGAGCGTCGCTCGACGCCGGTGTACGACGGCCAGCAGCGCGTGGCCGTCTACGACATTTCCTCGAGGCAGGCCGGCCTGGATGTCGGCAGCCTGCTCGGGCGGTACGGCGAGGTCCGTCTGGGCATCGTCGTCGGCGCCCTGAAGCCGCGCCTCGACACCGGCCCGCCGTCCCTGTCGCCCGGCGACCAATCCATCGGCGCCGGCGCGGTCACGCTGCGCGCGGTGCTCGATCAGCTGAACAGCGTATCGTTTCCGCGCTCCGGGTGGCGGGCCGGGTTGAAGCTGTACCGCTCGACCGCGCAGCTTGGCGCCGACGACGAATACTTCAAGTGGGACGTCGACGGCACAGCGGCTGCATCCTTCGGCGAGCACACGTTCAGCGTATCCGCCAAACTGGGGGGACGATACGGGGCCGACCCGTTGCCGCGGTACGACCTGTTCCAATGGGGCGGATTCCTGCAGATGTCCGGATACCGGACAGGCCAGTTCGCGGGCGGCAACCTGCAGTACCTGCGAGCCATGTACTACCGGCGCGTTCTGCGCGGGTCGCTGTTCGAAGGCGCCTACGGCGGGGTATCGCTGGAGACGGGACGCATGCGCCAGGCGCTGGTGCCAGGCTCGCCCGAAGGCTGGCTGCGGTCCGGCAGCGTCTTCGTCGGGCTCGACACGGTCATCGGGCCGACCTACCTGGGCTACGGGCTGGCCAGCGATGGAACCAGCCAGGTGTATTTCTACGTCGGGCGCCCCTTCTGACGCAGCGCGGCGCCGCAGCCCGGGAGATCAGGCCTTCGGAGCGTCCTCCGGCGGCCGCGCCGGCGCGGCATACCACTGCGGCTTGGGCACCACGACCGCCCTTTCGGGCTGCGCCTCGAAATGCGGCGACATGATCTGCACGCCGTGCTCGTTGAACTGGTCCTGGATGTTTCGGTGCAGCGCGGAGTACAGCCCGGCCATCTGCGATGCGTCGCCGCAATAGGCGTTGATCTCGTAGTCCACGTAGAAATCACCGAGCGCATTCTGCAGCACGAAGGGTGCGGGCTCCTTGAGCAGGCCCTGCGTGCGCGCCGCCGCCTCGAGCAGCAGCGCCTCGACCTGCCGCCACGGCGCGTCGTAGCCGATGGTGACGGTCGAGTGCAGGATGAGGCGTCCCTGGCGCGCGAGCACGCTGTAGTTCACGATTTCGTTGGTGAGCAGCATCGAATTGGGCAGCACCACGTGCTCGTTCTTCGGCGTGCGCAGCGTCGTCACCTGCGCGCGCATCTCGACGATGTCGCCGAGTTTGTCGCCGATCTTCACGCGGTCGCCGATCTGGAACGCCCGGCGATAGATGAGGGTGTAGCCGGCGAGCGTGTTGGCGATGATGGTGGATCCGCCGAGGGATACCACCACGCCGACGAACACCGAAACGCCCTTGAAGGCGTCGCTGCTCGACCCCGGAATGTACGGATAGGCGATGACGAGCGCGAACGCGACGATGCCGAAGCGGACCAGCTTGTAGGTCGTCGAGGCCCACTCGGGGTAGAACCCAGCGTGCCGGATCGCGCCGCTTTCCAGGCCGACGAAGTACAGCTCCAGTGCCTTGAGCAGGTAGCGCACGATCAGCGCAAGCAGGACCAGGAAGATGAGGTCCGGAATCGAATCCCGGACGGCGGCGCCCATGACGCGCAGCGGCTCGACGCCCACTTCCTCCAGCCAGAGCGCACCGCGCCGCGTCCAGGGCAGGACGTTCAGGGCGAAGTGCAGGACGAGAAAACCGACCGCGAGCGCGGCGAGCCCCCATGCGGTCCAGAATGCCCGCGCGAGCAGCGTCCACATCTGGTCC
Organism: Betaproteobacteria bacterium UBA6904; assembly: GCA_002451175.1. Lineage (GTDB taxonomy): Bacteria > Pseudomonadota > Gammaproteobacteria > Burkholderiales > SG8-39 > 2-02-FULL-66-14. The sequence goes on along the minus strand of DKBI01000126.1, from coordinate 35,714 downwards.
GCATCGAGAACGCCGAAGGACTTCGCCTGCAGGCCTTTGAGCTTGGCCTGGTAGCGGGGCTCCATGCGCGTGGTCACGCGCAGCACGAACCAGCGCGTCACCCAGACGTACGCCGCGAGCAGGGCCGCCGCCACCAGCATCGCCAGCAGGCTCCGCCACACGCTTTCCGGCGTGCGCTCGTCGCGGTAGGCCTGGATGGCGTCCGCGATCCGTTGCCTGAAGACCTGCGCCACGACGCTGCGCTCGACGCCTTCGAGCTGCGCGTCGAGCTCGTGAACGACGAAGATCACCTGCGATCCGCCCAGGATCGCCGTGCCGATGGCTTCCTCCCGGAGCTGCAGGGTCTCCGGCTTGAACGCCGGGTCGCGCGCCAGCGCGCGAATGCGTTCCGCGGCCATCTCGGCGCGGGCCGCGGCCGGAAAGGACGGGATGCCCGCCATCCTGAAGATGGGGCGACCATCGACGATGAGCGGCGCCGAGCGCGCGGTGGTCTGCGCCGGGATCGGCGCGGCCGCAGCGTCGAGAGCGGGTGCAGGCGGGGTCGCGGCCGGTGCGGCGAGGACGCCTGCGCAACCGCCTGCCAGGCAGGCGGCGAGCAGCAGTCGAACGATGGAGGTCAAGTGGGTGTCTCTCTCAGAGTGAGCGCATTCTAGCGGGCGGCGCGATCGTCTCCCGGTAGGCGTGCCAGGCCATGTGGCCGATGAGCGGCAGCACGATCACGAGCCCGAGGTAGAAAGTGGCGAAGCCGAGCGCCGTCAGCACGGCGATGGTCGCCGCCCAGGCCAGCATCGGCACGAAGTTCGTGCGCAGCGCGTTGAAACTCACGATCGCCGCGGAGATGGTGTCCATGTCGCGCCGGTCGAGCAGCATCGGCAGCGACAGCGACGTGGTGGCAAACACGAACAGCGCAAGCCCCGAGCCCGCGGCGCCGTAGGCGGCGGCGAACATCCAGAACCCCGGCGCGTTCCACGCGATGCGTCCCTCCGGAAAGAACAGCGCCACGACGACCACCGAGACGCGGATCCAGACCGCCAGCAGCAGCGTCAGCGCGACGGCGTAGAAACCGATCGCCGGGTAGTTGGCCTTCCAGGCGACGAGCGTCGGCGCCAGGCGCACCGGTTCGCCCGCCTGCCGGCGGCGGCTGAGGTCGTACAGGCCGATGGCGAGGAACGGACCGATGAGCAGGAACCCCGTGGTCAGCGCGATGCCGATGGCGCCGCCGAAATACCGGGTAAGGAACAGCCCCATGAGCGCGAGGACCACGCCGTAGAACAGGCTGGGCGCCGGCGCCGCGGCGATGTCCGACCACGCCGCCGCAATCCAGCGCCGGACGGCGCCGGGCGCCAGCGTGCGGATCTCGGGCCAGACGAATTCCGGCTCCCGCGGTTTCGGCCCTTCCTCCATGGGCGCGCAGTGTATCGGCAATGCGGCGGCGCCGGCCAGCCGCCGGCGCCTACCGCAGTTGCAGCAGGAAGCTGCCGCCGCCGCGGTCGATGGCGATCAGCCGCAGCAGCGGGGAGAGTTGCTGCTGGTACTCCGGCGGCACGCGCGCGGTGCCGGCGAATTGCGGGCGGCTGCCGGGCGTCCAGGCGCCCTGGCCGTCGAGCTGCAGCGGGCCACGCAGCGTGCGCAGCGCAAGGCGCAATCCGGATCGGTCGTCCTCGGCGCGCAACTCGTAGTCGCCCAGCGGCGAAACCTGCGTGAGCGCGGACCCGGCGCCGAGCCATTGCAGCGTGCCGCTCCCGCCGACCGCGCTGCGCGACACCGCAAGGCGGTCGATGTGCAGCGTGAGATCGCCCGTCAGCTCGAGCGGCACCAGCCGCGGCTCGGCGAACGCGAGCGCGGCCGCGGGGAGTTGAAGATCGGCGTCGGACACCTCGACTTGCGCGACGCCGAGCGAGAGCGGAAACGGGCGCCCAGCCTGACCCAGCCGGATCTCGTACTGCAGCCGGCCGCGCAGCAGGTACGCCGGCCGCAAGTGCCACGTCACCGCACGGGCAATGCCACCCGTCCGATCCGCATCGCGCAATTCGATGCGCCCGCTGCCGGCCCACAGGCTGCCTTGCGCCTCCGCAAGGCGCAGCCGGCCCTGGCTCGCATCGCGCAGCGCGGTGTCCAGCCACGCAGCGGGCGCCATCGCGATCAGCGCGACGGCATAGACGGCGAAGCCGACGCCGCAGAGGACCCAGCGATTCACTGCGCCTTGGCGCGCGCCAGCGTTGCGGTGGCGCCGACCAGCCCGGGCGTGGACAGCGCTTCGATGCGGGCGGACTCCAGCCGGATGCGCTGCGACTGCAGCGCGGCGATCCAGTCGAGCCAGTCGGGGAAGGGGACCGAGCCGAACGCGACCTGGACGTGATCGGCGTCGGTCGCATCCGCGCGAACCAGGCTCGACGCGAGGCCCGCAGTCGCAGCCTGCGCCTGCACCTGCGATCGCAGGTCGGCGGGCGCATCGGCGGGCGCGCGCACGGCGCGCACGCGCGCGAGTTCCGCGGCATCCTGTTCGAATCGGACGGCTTGCGCCCGCAGCACGGCCACCGACGCGCCGAGTTGCGTGCGGGCGCGGTTGGCCGACTGGACGAGCCAAAGATAGAGCAGAACGGCGACCGCGGCCGCAAGCACCGCGATGATCCGCCGGTCGCGCGGCGAGCGCGATTCCCACCACTGGATCAGCCGGGCTTTCACGAATCCCCCGCCGTGACGACCAGCGTGACGTGACCGGGGCGCGTCGCGGACTTGGAAGCACTGGCGCGCAGTCCGGTCTCGGCCAGGCGCGCGGCGACGCCCCGCGCGCCCGCTTCGTCCATCGACAGCTCGAGCGTCAACCGGCCTGCCTCGTAGGACAGGACGCGCATTGCGCCCGGCGCGGCGTTCTTCGCCGCGCCCGTNNGCGAGGCGCGTCCAGTCGCCGACCAGCGCGATGGCGTGCAACGCCAGCGCGGCGCCAGCGATCCACGCCGCCGGGCGCAATCGCCCGAGCGCCTCGGCGGTGAATCGCCAGCGCGGCCGCTGCTGCGCAAGGCTCACGCCGGCGTCCGCCGGCGCGTGGCGCCAGTCCCACGTCCCGGCGGCGCGCAGGGCAACGCCCAGGGTGCGCTGCCAGGTTTCGATCTCGGGCATGGCATCGGCCGCCGTCGCATACACCGCGATCGCCGAAGGCGCCTCGCCGCGCGACTTCGCCTCGTCGAGCATCATGCGCAGCGACAGCGGCGGCGCGCCGGGCTCCGCGACGTCCGTCGCCACGCCTTCGAATTCGCCGGTGCGAACGAAACCCTCGCGGCCATCCCAAGCGAGGCTCCACTCGCCGCGGCTCCACGGCAGCATGAGAATCTCGCAATGCAGCTCGAAGCCGCGGATGCCCGCCGGCTCCAGCGCGTCCTGCCAGCGTTGCAGTCCGTGGCGGTCCACGACGGCGAGCACGTCCGCGCCGCCGGACGATCCGAGCCAGCTCACCTGGTGCGCTTCCGGGTCGCCGAGCGTCTGCTCCTCGACCGCGAACGCCAGCACCGCGCCGCTTTGCCGCTTGGCCGACTGCGGCAGCCGCGCGCGCGTGATCAGGACTTCCGCGGCCGGCAGCACCACCTGCACCCGCTCGGCGCGCTGCGGCAGCCGCGCCAGCGGGCCGGAGCCCGGCAGCGGCTCGCGACTGCTGCCGAGCAGCGCCCACTCGCACTGCTTCGGCGCCTCGCGCAGCGGCACCCGGATGCGCAGCACGCTCATAGCGACTTGCGCCAGACCACGGCGGGCCAGCCGGCGCCGCCGCGCGCCAGCAGCGCGCGGCCGCGCGCCTGCGCGCCGCCGATCGTCACCCGCAGGGTTGCCAGAAAATAGCTGCTGTTCACGCTGAGAGCACTCGTCGATCCTTCAACGCCCCGGGGAAGCCGTCGCAGAAAATCGTCCACGCTGCGGTAGTAAGCCCGGTCCCGCTGCGTCACCAGCCACTGCGCATCGCCCATCGCCAGGCCATCGACCACCGCTGCCAGCACTTCCGCCGGCGCGGTGTTCACGTTGACCGTCGTCGCGCGCGGCAGAGCCGCCACGTACGGTCCCAGCCGGGCGCGCACATTGTCGTCGAAACCGCGCACCAGCGCGAGTTCGCTGGTGTCGACCAGCATGCGGTTCGCCGCGACATAGGGGGGGTCGAGAGACAGGTAGTACGCGTCCTCGGCCCCGAAACGCCCCTGCGGCGCGCTGTCCTCGTCGAGCCAGTCGCCGAGCGAGTCGGCGAGCTCGTCGGGCAGGCCGAGGATCGCGAGCAGCCGGCGAAAGCGCGCCAGCTGATCCGTGCTGATCTTGCCCTCGCTCAGCAGGTTGTTGAGGTTGAACTTGCCCTGCTGGTCCTCGATGTGCCCGACCAGCTCGCCGTTCTCGACTTCCATCGGCGGCAGCCGCAGCGCCCAGGGCTCGCCGAGGTGATCCACGTTGCCCGCGCGCAGGTCGTCGCCGAGCAGCGCGCGCGCCCAGTCGGCGCCGGCCTGCAGGACTGCCTGCGCCTGGCGGTGGTTGGTGCCCAGCTCGGCGCGCCGCGACCAGGTGCTTTGCGAGACGAGAATGGCGCTCGCCGCGATCGCGGCGAGCGCCACCACGCCCATCGCCATCACGATCGCCACGCCGCGCTGGCGCGGGCTCATGCGTGCAGCGCGAACACGCGCACGATCTGCTCCCCCGACGCGAGCACGATGCGCAGGCGCACCGCGCGCGGGATCGGCGCATCGCCCTGCGAGCGCGGCCAGGCGTCCTGCCAGTTGCGCGCGGCATCGAGGTACTGGAGCTCGAAGGCCTGCACGCCCGCGAGCACCGGGTAGCGGGCGGGCACCGCATCGGGCGCGACATCGAGCCCGGGCCACACCCAGAGCTCGATTTCCTTGCGGTCGTTCAGCGCGTAGCCCACGCGGCGCGGCGCATCCACGCCGTCGGCGAACGCGAAGCGGCTGAACTCCAGCCGCGGCCCGGGCTGCCCGAGCCACGCGGGCGCGATGCCCGCGCCGCTGCGCACCGGGCGCGGCGTCGCCAGCTCGACGTCGCGCTCGAAGCGCGTGAAGAACGCCGCCACGCCCTGCCACTTGCGCGTCTCGCCGCGGACGTGGTCGCGGCTGTCGAGCACCGCGCCGAGTCCGCGGTAGGACATCAGCGCGAGCAGCGAGAGCACGAGCAGCGCGGCGAGCAGCTCGATCAGCGTGAACCCGCGGGCCGGGCCGAGGCGTGCCGGCGTCATGGGCTGGATCCGGGCGCGTTGACGATGAACCCGACGAGGTGCGCGATCGAGCGCGACTCGTCGCCCTGCGGGAAGACGCGGATCTCCACGCGCCGGAAGGCGGAGTTCGGCGTCGCGATGACCTCTTCGCTCCAAGCGAACTCGATGCCGCCCTCGCGCGTCGTGCCGCGCTGCACGCCGAGCGGCAGCCACTCGCTGAACGCGCGGTGCTCGGCAAGCCGATTTTCCGCGACCCAGCCCGCCAGCAGCCGCGAGCGCAATTCATCCACGCTCTGCGTGCCCTGCGCCGCGGCGCGCAGCGCCGCGAGCAGGGCGACGGACACGATGGCCAGCGCGACCAGCACTTCGACGAGCGTGAAGCCCGCCGGCCTAGCGCGTGGCGGGTTCCGCAGAAAGCCTTCCTTCGCCCGGCAGGACGCGCAATTCGCCGATGGGCGATCCCTCGACGGCGTAGTGGTCGCTGCCCAGGGACAGGTTGACGGTGAATGCGAGGGAGGCGCCCTGCGGCGGAAATTCCAGCCGCATGCCGCCCTGGGGGCGGTTGTTCTCGACGCGGAATGCGGAGATCGTCATGCCCTGGGGCAGCGTGCGCGCGCGCAGCAGGTCGCTGTCGCGGATTTCGTTCCAGGTCGCATCGTCCGCGGCGCGCCAGAACCGGTAGGCGGACGAATTGGCGGTCCAGGCGATGCCCCGCCCGCTCAGCCGGGCTTCCTCCGCCGCGAGGTCGAGCAGCTCGGAGAGGCGCTCGGCCTCGAGGCGCAGGGCGGCGCGCTCGTCGGGACGCATGATCACCGTCACCAGGCCGACGAACAGGCCCATCACCATCAGCACCACGAGCATTTCGATGAGCGTGAAGCCGCGCGTCCGGCGCGCCCGGCGCCGGCGCGCGCCGCTAGAGATTCCAGGAGCCGATGTCGGCATTGTTCCCGTCGCCGCCCGGCGCGCGATCGCCCCCGTAGCTGAAGACGTCGATCTCGCCGTGGACGCCGGGATTCAGGTACTGGTACGGATGCCCCCAGGGGTCCCTGGGCAGCCGCTCGACGTAGCCGCCAGTCTTCCAGTTGCCCGGGACGGGCTCGGTGGTCGGCTTCGTGACGAGCGCCTGCAGCCCCTGCTCGGTGGACGGGTAACGCTGGTTGTCGAGCCGGTAGAGCTTCAGCGCCTGCATCAGGCTGGCGATGTCCTGCTTGGCGGCGATGACGCGCGCCTCGTCCGGGCGCCCGATGATGTTGGGCACGACGAGCGCGGCGAGGATGCCGAGGATCACGACCACCACCATGACCTCGAGCAGCGTGAATCCCCGGGCGCCGCGAATGCGGGGCGGTCTGGTCATATGATCCTGGTCAAATCGGCGCTCCGCGCCTCGGAAAGAATGCCTCTCATTATAATGATCGGACAGGGAGGCATGCAGGCGTTGCTGCTGGAGCGATCGACGGTTGTGCAGGCGGCGCTGCTGTCTTCGGTGACGGTGGTCGCGGTCGCGCTGCTCGGGCTGGTCCTCGCGTACTGGACGTGGGCGTGGTTCGCGCCGCGCGTGGAGCCGCGCGTCAGCACCGCGTCGGCGCCCGCGGGCACGATGGCCTCGGCGCGGCTGCTCTTCGGCCAGTTCCAGCGCCAGCAGGCGGCGACCGTGCAGACCGGCATCAACATCCGCCTGCTCGGCATCGCCGCCGCCTCGAGCGGCCGGCGCGGCCACGCGGTCGTGCAACTCGACGCCAAACAGATACTCGCCGTGGAGGAGGGTGACGACGTCGCGCCCGGCGTGCGACTCGTCGACGTGCGCACCGACCACGTCGTCCTCGAGCGCGGCGGCGTGCGCGAGCGCCTGGAGTGGCCGAAGCGCAAGGCGACCGCGCCGCCCGTGGGCCGGCCAACCGCGCCCACGCCGGTCAAGGCGCCGAACGATGAAGAGACTTCCGAGCGCAGTGCGCGGAAGGGTCGATCATGACGCCGCCTGCGGGCGGCACAACGAAGGATCTCGCCATGAAACGTCGCTGGTCGAAGATTGCCGCGCTGGTCGCGGGCCTGTCGGTTTGCGCATCGGGTAGCTTCGCCGCGGACAAGCCCGCGGCGTCGAAGCCGCAGGCCTCCCCGGACAAGCCGCCCGCCGTCGCGGCGCGCGAGGGCGGGCCGGATCTGGTGACGCTGAACTTCGCGAACACGGACATCGAGGGCGTGGTGAAGGTGGTCGGCGAGATCACCGGCCGGAATTTCGTGCTCGATCCGCGGGTCAAGGGCACCGTCAACGTCGTCTCCGCGAAACCGATTCCCCGGTCGCAGGTGTACGCGGTGTTCCTCTCGGCGCTGCGGCTGCAGGGATTCGCCGCGGTCGAGGAGCGCGGCGTGACGATGATCCTGCCGGAGATCGAAGCCAAGTTCTACCGCGGCGCGACCGACGCGCAGGGCAAGCCGCGCGGCCGCGAGGACGTCGTGCTGACGCAGGTGTTCACGCTGCAGCACCAGTCGGCGGCGCAGATGGTGGCCGTCCTGCGGCCGCTCATTCCGGCGAACAACGCGGTCACCGCGTACGCGAACAGCAACACGCTCGTCATCACCGACTACGCGAGCAACCTGCAGCGCATCCAGCAGATCATCGAGTCCGTCGACCAGCCGGACGACACCGAGCCCGTCCTGATCCAGCTGCGCCACGCCTCGGCGCTGGACGTCGCGCAGACGATCACCAAGCTGATGACCGAGGCGACCCAGGCGCCTGGCGATCCGACCGTGCGCTTCACGATCACCGCGGACGCGCGCACCAACAGCGTGCTGGCGCGCGCCGGAAGCCCCTCGCGGCTGGCGCGGGTGCGGCAGCTCGTGGCCATGCTCGATTCGCCGACCAGCGCGGCCGGCAACATCCACGTCATCTACCTGAAGAACGCGGTGGCGACGAAGGTGGCCGAGGTGCTGCGCGCGGTGTACAGCGGGGACTCGGCGCCGTCCGCGGCCGCGCGGACCGCCGTGACGCCGCTCGCCCAGGGACAGGTCGCCGCGCCGGCGACCTCCGGAACGCCGGCGCCCGGGATCATCCAGGCCGATCCGGCGACGAACGCCGTCATCATCACGGCGCCGGATGCGATCTACAACAACCTGCGCGCAGCGGTCGAGAAGCTCGATGTCCGCCGGGCGCAGGTCTACGTCGAGGCGCTGATCGCGGAGGTCAGTGCGCAACGGGCGGCGGAGTTCGGCATCCAGTGGCAAAGCCTCAATGGATTGGCGCAGACCAACAAGCAGGCGTTCGGCGGCACCAATTTCGGCGGGCAGGGCCAGAACATTGCCGGCATCGCGGCGAATCCGGCTTCGGCGGGCCGCGGCCTGAACGTCGGCGTCGTAAAAGGCACGATCAACATTCCCGGCGTCGGCGAGATCCTCAACCTCGGCATGCTGGTGCGGGCGCTGGAGTCCGACGGCAACACCAACATCCTGTCCACGCCCAACCTGCTGACGCTCGACAACGAGGAGGCGAAGATCGTCATCGGCAAGAACCTGCCGTTCATCACCGGCCAGTACGCGGTGACGGCCCAGGCGACCACGCCCACGCCGTTCCAGACCATCGAGCGGCGCGACGTCGGCCTGACCTTGCGCATCAAGCCGCAGATCTCGGAGGGGACCGCGATTCGCCTGCAGCTCTTCCAGGAGGCGTCGAGCGTCTTCGACGCCACCAACCCGGCCGGCCCGGTCACCAACAAACGCTCGATCGAGTCGACGGTGCTCGTCGACGACGGGCAGATCGTCGCGATCGGCGGCCTGATCGACGACACGGTCGAGGACGGCGTGGAGAAGGTGCCGGGGCTCGGCGACATCCCGATCCTCGGGCAGCTGTTCCGCTACAACACGCGCAAGCGCACGAAGACCAACCTCATGGTGTTCCTGCGCCCGGTCGTCATGCGCAGCGCCGGCTCGCTCGATCCGATCACCAACGACCGCTACAACTTCCTCGCGGGCGAGCAGATGCGCCTGCAGCCGGGCCCGATGAACGTGCTGCCGGACTACGGCACGCCCGTCCTGCCGCCGCGCGAGCCGGCGCAGCCCGGGGCGAGCAACCCCGCCACCGGAGGCCAGCCGGGGCCCGCGCCGACGAAATGACGAAACCCGCGGTTCCCTACGCGTTTGCGAAGGCGAACGGGGTCGTCGTCACCACCGGGACGGACGGGGTCGCGCAGGTCGCGGTGCGCCAGGGCGCTTCGGTGGGCGCGCTCGCCGAGCTGCGGCGCGTGCTCGGCATGCCGCTGCAGGCGCGCCGCCTGGGCGCCGAGGAGTTCGACGAGCTGCTCTCCAGCGTCTACAACACCGCGGACGCGGGCGCGGCGGCGCTCGCCGACGACCTCGCGCAGGACCTCGATCTGTCGCGGCTGCTGCAGGACATTCCGAAGGTCGAGGACCTGCTCGACAGCCAGAACGACGCGCCGCTGATCCGCCTGATCAACGCGCTGTTCACGCAGGCGCTGCGCGACGGCGCATCCGACATCCACATCGAGCCCTTCGAGTCGCGCTCCGTGGTGCGGCTGCGCATCGACGGCACGCTGCGCGACCTGATCGAGCCGGCGCGGGCGCTGCACGGCGCGATCGTCTCGCGCGTCAAGATCATGGCGCAGCTCGACATCGCCGAGAAGCGC
>DKBI01000126.1:0-25826 GCA_002451175.1 Betaproteobacteria bacterium UBA6904 | reverse complement strand
GACATGGGCGTCGAGCCCTTCCTGCTCGCCTCCAGCCTGATCGGCGTCGCGGCGCAGCGCCTGGTGCGCTGCCTGTGCGTCGAGTGCCGCAAGCCCGCCGATTACGGCGCGGCGCAGCTGAAGGCGCTGGGATTCGCGCCGCTGCAGGGCACCTTCTTCTCCGCGCAGGGCTGCGCGGCGTGCAACCAGACCGGCTACCGGGGCCGCACCGGGATCTACGAGCTGCTGACCTTCGACGACGGCCTGCGGCGGCTGATCCACGACCGTTCCTCCGAGCAGGCGTTGCGCGAGTACGCGACCGCGCGCGGCATGCGCTCGCTGCGCGACGACGGGCTGCGCTGGGCGGCGCAGGGCGTCATCAGCCTCGAGGAAGTCGTGCGCGTGACGCGCGAGTAAGGCGATGGAGGCGTTCCGCTACGAGGCCCTGGACGCCGTGGGCCGCACGGTGTCGGGCGTGGTGCAGGCCGACACGGCGCGGCAGGCGAGGGCGCAGCTGCGCGCGCAGGGCCTGCTGCCCTCCCTGGTCGAGCCGGTGCGCATCCGGGACCGCGCGCGCCAGCTCTGGGTGCGCGGCCTGTCGTCCAACGAGCTGAGCCTCGTCACGCGGCAGCTCGCGACGCTGCTCGCCTCCGGCCTCACCGTGGAGCAGTCGCTCAGCGCGCTGGTCGAGGAAGCGACGCTGCCGCTGACGCGGGAAGTGCTGGGCGGCGTGCGCGCGGAAGTCACCGCGGGCCTGTCGCTCGCCGGGGCGATGGGGTCCTTCGACAGCAGCTTTCCCGATTTCTACCGGGCGCTGGTGCACGGCGGCGAGGAATCGGGCGCGCTGCCGACGGTGCTGCAGCATCTCGCGGACTATCTCGACGCGCGCCAGGCGCTCAAGCAGAAGATGACGCTCGCGCTGCTCTACCCGGCGCTCGTCACCCTGGTGGCGATCTGCATCGTCACGGGCCTGCTCGTCTTCGTGGTGCCGCAGATCGTGCAGGTCTTCCAGCATTCGCGCCAGGGGCTGCCGATGCTGACGCGCGGCCTGATCGCCCTGTCCGGGTTCATGCAGGTGGCGTGGCCGTTCCTCGCCGTCGCGCTGGTGGCCGCGGTGGCGGCCGCGCGGCTCGCGCTGCGCCGGGAGACGCTGCGCCGGCGCTGGGATGCGCTGCTGCTCGGCCTGCCGTGGCTCGGCACGCTGGTGCGCGGCGTCAACACCTCGCGCTTCGCCAGCACGCTCTCGATCCTCGTGCGCGGCGGCGTGCCGCTGCTCACGGCGCTCAATTCGGGGGCGCGGGTGATGACCAATCTCGTCATGCGCGACGCCATCGAGCGCGCGATCGAGCGGGTGCGCGAAGGCGAGAGCCTCGCGCGGGCGCTCGGCGCGACGCGCGCCTTTCCGCCGCTCACCGTGCACCTCGTCGCCAGCGGCGAGGTGAGCGGCAAGCTCGAGCAGATGCTGCAGCGCGCGGCGCAGCTCGAGACGCAGGCGCTCGAGCGGCGCCTCGCCGTGTTTCTCACCCTGCTCGAGCCGGTGATGATCCTGGTGATGGGCGGGGTGGTGCTGCTGATCGTGCTCGCGATCCTGCTGCCGATCATCGAGATCAACCAGCTCGTGCGCTGAGCGCACGGGCCGCCCGCGCCGCGACGCGGCGCCTAGAAGCTGTATTTCGCCGAGAGCCGGAAGACGTTCACGCGGTACTGCGGCGCCTGCTCCCCGAAGGCGAGCAGGTTCGGCACCGTCGAGGGCGCCACGCCGTCGAGCGCCCAGCTGGCGCTGCGGTAGCGCTCGTGCCAGTAGCCCCCGTTGACGCTCCACTGCGCGTCCACGCGGTAGGTGAAGTACAGCTTCAGGCCCTGCCGGGTCGTGCTCTGCTCGGGAAACGGCGGATCGCCGACGCCCGCGTCCACGCTCGTCGCGCCACGCGCGCGGACGTAGACGTAGTCCGCGCCGACGTCGAACTTGTCCTTGACGAAGGCGTGCTTCAGGCCGAGCCCCCAGACGTCGATCCGGTCGTGGGTCTCCGCGCCCCAGTCGGGGTTGCCGAAGGCCTGGCTGCCCGCCTGCTGCGACTTGATCTCCTGGTGCGTGGCGAAGGCATGCAGGCTGGTCTGCTCGGTGAGCGCCGCGGAGACGTCGCCGTTCAGGCTGTAGTCGCGGCCGCCCGTCAGGCCGATGCTCGTGTCCCGGTAGCGATCGCGCGACGAGTCGAAGCCGAGGCCGAGCTGGATCGCGTCGGTGGCGGCGAAGTCCGCGCGCAACGCGACCGTCTCGCGCGAGCGATTGGCGAGGTGGTACGGCCGCACGAGGGGGTTTTCCGGCGGGACGATGGTGTCCACGACCTGGGCGCCCGAGTTGCGGCGCTCCGAACCCGCGAGCTTGAGCGAAAGATCGAGCTTTTCCATCGCGCGCCAGCTGCCCTTCGCCCAGACCGCGCTCTCGTCGGTCTTGGTGAACTGCTGGTAGGTGTACTTGCGCCAGTCCTGGTCCACGCCCGCGGAGGCGCGCAGCGCGCTCGAGAAACGGTAGTCGGCGGCGAGCTTCAGGCGGTCCTGCTCGAAGCCGTAGGGATTGTTGGTGCGCGGCACGGCGAGGAACATGTCCGTCGTCACCCACGGGTAGAGCGCGCGCGAGCTCTGGTTGTCGCGTTCGTCGTGGGCGTAGGACGCGTTCACGCGCAGGGCGTCGGTGATGCGCGAGTTGACGCGGACGTTCGCGTTCAGCGTCTTCGCGCGGCCGTCCAGCGAGCCGCGGGACAGCGCGGGCGCGCCGAGCGTGCCGTTCAGCGTGGACGCGAGGTAGGCGTCGTCCTGCGTCATGCGGCCCCAGGCGATGTCGGCCGAGGCGCGCGTGTCCGGCGTGAACTGATAGCCGACCGACGCGGACAGCTGGTGGAAATCGTTGTCCGGCGCAGCGCCGAGCTGCCCCGTCGTCGCCGCGGCGAAGGCGGGCACCACGAACGGGTTGCGCCAGGCGAGCGACGCGACGTCGTTGCGGAAGCGCGAAACGTAGTAGGCGAATCGCGCCTGCAGCCTGCCGCTCGCGTAGGACGCCGACGCCTCGATCTGGTCGGTCGCCGAGTTGAGCGGCTCGACCAGCTGCGCGGCGTTGACGAAGAACGCGCCGGAAGTGCGCTTGGTGCCGTCGCGGTTGTCGCGCCGGTAGCTGAGGTCGAACTGCCACGCGCTCGCCTGCGGCATCCAGCTGCCGCCGACGCCGATGCGGTTGCGCTTGGCCTCCAGCTCCGCCGGCTGCAGCGTGGCGGCGAGCGGCATCAGGCCGGTGGTCGGCGCGGGGAAACCGGCCGGCAGTGCCAGTCCCGTGCTGCCGCTGCCGAGGAACGGCGTGCGCGCCGTGTCGCCGTAATAGCGCGGGATGGCGTCCGAATCGAGGAACAGCCGGTACGATCCCTGCCGGCCGCCTTCGAGCGCGGCCGAGCGGGAGTCCAGCCCGATGTCCGAGGCGCGCACGTTCCAGTACAGGCCGTCGGCGCCGCGGTAGCGCGTCGCCGCCTCGCCGATGAAGTAGCCGCCCTTTTCGTTCAGGCCCGTGTAGTCGCCGAATTTCGCCGAGTCGCGCGAGACGTTGCCGGCGCCGGCCTCGATCGAGCCGCTGGCGCCCGTCTCGAACTTGCACAGGTTGCATTGCCACTTGGAGAGATCCGGCATCTCCGGTTGCTGCGCGAGCGCGGCGAGCGGCAGCACCGACACGGCGCCGAAGAGGATCAGGGGTTTCGCGGTCTTCATGGCCTCGTCTCCGCTATCGCATCAGCTTCACGCCGGACGGGTGGTTCGACCCGTGCACCTGCGAGTGGCAGTTGGTGCAGCTGCCGGCCACCACGAACACCGCGCCCGCGCCGCCGTTGGCGGGCAGGGCGGCGCCGGTGCGCGGCACCGACGGGTGCACGTGCGTGTGGCAGCTCTGGCACAGCAGCGGCGGTGATTTCGTCAGCAGCGCCGGCCGCGGCGCGCCGTGCGCCGAGTGGCACAGCGTGCAGTCCTCGGCGACCGGCGCATGCTCCCAGAGGAACGGCCCGCGCTTGTCCGCGTGGCAGGTGTGGCAGGTCTGGTTCACCGTGGGCTTGGCGAGCATCGCTTTCGCGTTCGAGCCGTGCACGCTGTGGCAGTCGCTGCAGGCGAGCTTGCCGAAGCGCACCGGGTGCGAGGAGGGCTTCTGGAAATCCGCGCGCTGCTGGCGGTGGCAGGCGAAGCAGGCGTCCGCCTGGGTCTTCTTGGCGAGCACCGGATCGTGCGCCGCGTGCACCTTGTGGCAGCTCGCGCAGGCCAGCTGGTTGGCGTCGTGCGCGCTGCCGTGCCAGCCCATGCGCGCGCCGCCCTGATGGCAGCCGAGGCACATCTTGTTGCGCTCGGCCACGGGTACCCACGAATTGGCCTTCTGGCTGTTGATCGCCGCGGCGTCGCCGCCTGCGTCGGCGTGCTTGGCGCCCGGGCCGTGGCAGGCCTCGCACTGCAGGCCCGCGAACGGCGTGCGCTTGTCGGCGCGGTTGGCGTGCTTGGTCTTGAAGATGGCGAGCACCTTAGCGTCCTCGCCGTGGCAGGCGAGGCAGGTGTCGGCGCCTTCCTCGGAGTACTTGGTGCCCTGGCCGGGGGGCTCGGCGGCCGCGTCCTTCTTGGCAGGGGCGTCGGCGCCGAAGGCGATTCCGGAGGCTGCGATCAGAAAGGCCGCGAAGGTGTGCTTGAACGTCATCGGGGTTCGCCTGTTCATTTCGTCACTTCACTCCGTGCACCGTCTTCACGTCGAACACGCGTCCCGCGCCGTGGCACAGCACGCAGCCCTCGACCGCCGCGTCGATCGTCGCCTGCGTTGCGGAGAAGGTGGCGCCGTTCTGCTGCATGTGCAGGTTCGCCACCGAACTGTCATGGCACGAGGTGCAGACCGCGGCCGTGGGCGAGTGGCGCAGGTTGTCCGCAGGATCGGTCGCGGACGCGCCCGTGCCGCCGGTGGATCCGAGGATCCCGCTGGCGGTCGGCGCTTCCCACAAGCCCGCCAGCTGGTACGTCGAGCCGCTGTGGCAGGCGGCGCAGTTGTTCACCTTGCCGGGGAATACGACCTTGCTGAAGTCGTTCACGCTGCCGCCAAAGCCGTAGACGACGATGCCTTTCTCGCGGAACCCGCCATTGCTCTTCTGTCCGGCGTGGATGGCGTGGATCATCGTCTTGAAGTCCACGGACTCCTCGGCCTTGCCGTCCACGCCGACGCCGGCGCGGCGGCCCTTGTCCGTCGCATTCGGGTTGTGGCACACCACGCACACGCCGATTTCCTCGTTGCGGTTGGCGCCGTGCAGGCTCAGCGTGCCGTGGCAGCCGTCGCATTTCGCGATATCCACGACCTGCCGGCGCGCGGCCAGCGTCCCCGTGACGGCGAAGTCCCGGAAGGCGCTCTTCACCGGCAGGCGATCGCTGAACGTTCCGGGCGTGGTGACATCGCCGGCCGGGTGACCGTCCATCATGACGCGCAGCGTGCCGGTCTGTCCGGCCGGAATCGCAACCGGCGAGGTCACGGTGTAGGTTCCGGCGGCAGCGCCTGCCGTCGCCGCGGTGAGCGCGTTGACGCTGACCGGTTGACCGTAGTTCTGACCGCTGCCGTCGTTGCCGATGTCCACGCGCCCCGGCGTGTTCCAGCCGAGCTTGACGGTGAGCGTGCTGGCCCCGCCTGCGGCCGTAAACGCCGGATGCGTCTTGATGTCGTAGGGCGCATCGCCGTTCGTGGGGTCGGTGACCGAGAAGGTGACCACCGTCGTGCCGCCGGCGGCCGTCGGCGCGGCGCCGAGGATGTTGAACTTGAACTTGCCCGCCGCCGCCTTCAGGCGGCTCGGGAAGTCGTGCGCGACCGTGACGTCGGCCACGCGCCCGGGGCCGTGGCAGAGCACGCAGGCGCTGTTGTCCGCAAGCACGCCGCCGGAGTGCGCCCGGGTCTGGTAGGGCTTCGCGGGATCGGCCTGCGCGCCGAAGTACACGTCGTCGTGGCACGAGCCGCACGCGGCGATGCTCGGCTGGTTCTTCCAGTTGTCGCCCTGCGCGCTCAGCGCGCCGTCGTGACAGCGCGTGCAATTGCGCGAGTCCTGCGTGAACACGACCGCGGAAAAGTCGGCGTTGCCGATCTTGTACGGGTAGCCCGCGCGCACGCTCGGCAGCGCAAGGCCGCCGGCGTTGTAGTGGATGCGATGGATCATCACCTTCAGGTCGACGGTGACGTTCGGCGTCCCGGCGACCCAGGATCCGGGGTTGTGGCAGGTGGCGCACTGCTGGACGTCGATCCGGGTGCCGTGCGCGGCGAGCTGCTCGTGGCACTGGTTGCAGGTCGCGTTGACGACCACGTCGTGCTTGCGCAGCGTGCCGCCCGAAGGTACGAAATCGTAGACGCCGGCCGCGAGCGCGTAGGCGCTGTTGCCTTGCTGGATCGCGATGCGATGGGTGAGGCCGCCGTCGTAACGCAAGTCGAGCGCCTTGCCGTCCGCGTCGGTGCACGGGGCGGGGCAGGGATTGCCGGCGGCCGTGGTGATGTCCGTGGCAAACGCATAGGTGTACGAGCCGTCGCCATGGTTCGTCAGCGTGCCGAAGACGAAGCCCGTAGCCGAGCGCTCCTGGCTGCCCTGCACGGCACCGCTTCGCACCCGGTTGATGTAGTTCTGCCAGATGCTCGGCTCGCCGTTGGAGCCGGGGACCAGCTTGGCGATGTTGAAGCGCAGGTCGGTCGCCGCGAGTCCGGGGACGCCCGCGCCCGAGCCATCGGTGACCTTGAACTTGACCACCGGCGGGCTGCTGATGGTTGCGGAAGTGATCGTGATGTTGAGCGTGCCGCCGGCCGCCGGCGGGGGAACGGGCGCGGGCGCCGTGCCGCCACCGCCGCCGCCACCACCACCGCAACCGGCGATCGCCAATGCCAGCAGGCCTGCGGCTGCCAGACCGATACCGCGATATGCCGAGCGCTTCCCGATCATAACCACCTCATCTCACGGAACTGCCGGAATTGTAGCGGGGAACCGAGAGCCGCCGGCAAGCGGTTCGACTACTTCTTCGGCGCGACCTTGTCGGAAAAACCCTTTTGCGGCGGGAGCGAAACGATCTGGCGCTTGATCTGCGCGAAGACGCCTTCCGGGATCACCTTGCGGGTCACCAGGTCGGCCTTGGAGACGTAGGGGCGCCCGGCGATGATCTTGTCGGCGTAATCGGCGCTGATGCCGGCGACTTTCATCAACTGGGTCTTCGAGGCGCTGTTGATGTCCACCGGCTGGGTCTTGGGCGCCTTTTTCTCCTTCTTGTCGGTGTACTTCTTGACCGCGGGGTCTACGGGCGGGGCTTTTTCCTCGGCGACGGCGGATACGGCGCCCGAGAGGAGGGTCAGCGCTGCCAGGGCGGCGGCAAGCTGGATTCGGTTCATGAAACGGTCCTTTCGTCTCAAAAAAAACCCGGAGGCGTTGCCGCCCCCGGGTCGGGTTGGGTCGCTGGAGCAGGGTTTACCACACCCCAGCGGGTTCGCTCAGCGGTTCTTCGAGTGCATGACCTTGATGTCGGCCACTTTGCCCACGAAGTGGCAGAGCTCGCAGGTCTCGGTCGTCGCCAGAGACGTCGTGCGATCCTTGTAGAACGAACCGCCATTTTGCGCCATGTGAGTCCGCGCAAGACTGCTGTCGTGGCAAGCAGAGCACACGCTGACCGTCGGCGAAGTCACCAGGTTCGTACCCGCGCCGCCCGTGCCGTAATTCGTGCCCGCTACGACCCACGGGGAGAGCGAATCACTGGCCGTGAGCGTTCCGCTGGCCGTCAACCGATGCAGCCGGTTCGGGAACGCGGTTGTCTGCGCCGCAGTGTTGTACGCATACGTGTCGGGCAGGTGGCAGGTCTCGCAATCGTTCAGGATCCCGGGGTAGTGGATCAGCCAGAACCCTTCCGTTGCGGAAACGGCGTGCCAGTTGAACTTCACTTCGCGCTTCGCTGCCGCATGGATCGCATGGATGAAGACCGTCGAATCAGCCGACCAGCCGCTGCTCGCGCGGTTCGGGTTGTGGCACCACGAGCACGTCGTCCCGTCGTTGCGCTGACCACCGTGGAACGCTTCCTCGGTGAACGTGCCGAGTTCCTGGTGGCAAGCGTTGCACCGCTTGTCCTCCACGATGGCGCGGCGGCCGGTGTAGCCCGTGGCCACGACTTGCGCATTCGGCGCGATGACGATCAGGCCGCCGGTCTTGTTGGTCGCACCGGCATTGACCAGACCCGAGCCATCCGGAACCGGATAGTCGAGCAGGTTCGTCTGCGTGAGCGGCAACGTGGTGGACACGTTATACGAGTAGCCCAAACCACCGGTTAGCATCTTGGCCGTGGCGGGGAGGGTTGTCCCCGTTCTGGTCACGGTGTAGTAACCATCCGTATCAGGACCGGATATCGTGGCTGTGCCCGCGGTCACGGAGCCATCCCACACGCCGCGCAGGTAGACCGACGCGCTCGCGGTGAAGTCGGACGGGGACGTAATGCCGTCCTGAGTGTCCGACCACACCCAATACACGCTCGGCGAACCCATGAAGTTGTCCCAGATCTCCTTGCGTCCGGTGGCCGGATTGTTGGTCGCCGTGGAGAAGACGCTGAGATCCTTGCGCGCACCGTTCTGCAGGAGACGGAACACCATCACCGGCTGGTTGCTCGCATTCATCGACACGCTCTTGATGTCGTACGAGACCTTGATGGCCCCTTCCGGCAACCGGCTCGTGTTGGAAGCGATCCATGCCGCGTTGGTGTTGTTGTTGCCGTTTGCAACGTGCAGCGAACTGCCCTTGTTCGGCGGCGTCACCGGGAGGTGATAGACGTCGATCGCAGCAGCGGCATGGCACAGGGCGCACTTGCTGTCGTCCGCTTGCGCACCGCCGATGTGGCCGTATTGGCTCACCGTCAGCCCGTTACGCGCGTCCTCCAGCGTCACACCCTTGCCCGTCGCGAAGTTGATGCCGTCGTGGCAGGCACCGCAGGCGAGTCGGCTCGGGACTTCCTTCCAATTGTTGCCATTCGCCGTCTTCGCCGTGGACGTGTCGGAACCATCGTGACACTTCGTGCAGTTCCGGACGTCCTGCGGGTAATGTATTTCATTAAAGAGCAGGCCGCCGTAGTTGTACTTCTGCTTCGTCAGGATGGCGCCCAAATGCGTCTTGTGGATGTAGTTCGGGAAATTGCCGACCGCGCGACCGTCCACGACTCGAACGTTGGTCGTCGTAAACGCGTTCCCGCTCATCGTCGCTTCCGTATATCCATATCGCCGCTGGTCGGTATGGCAGACGACGCAGTAGTCAGCGTTGTTACGGTTGCTGCCGTGGAACGCGGCCGCGTCCTCGTCGGGGGACAGGCCCGGGATGCCGCCGAGCACGCGGTGGCACTCGTTGCACTTCGCCGTCGCGACGATCTTGCGGCTCGGGTCAGTCGCCGTCACGGCCTTGCCCGTCGCCGGGATGAAGTCGTAAGTGAAGTTGACCGGGTGCTTGATCGGCACTGCGGTGACGCCGGAGTTCGTGCCATCCGCGGTGTTCGTGCCCGTGCCCCGCATGTTCCCGTAGAACGCAATCGTGATGCGGTGCACTGCGTTCGGGTCGTAGGTGAGATCGCCCAAGTCGTCCTTGTTGTTCGGCGCCGTCACCGTCATCCCCGCGACGTCGTCCTTGATCTTGGTGATGTCGCGATAGAACTTGTAGACGTAGGTGCCGTTGCCGTTGTCGGTCAGCGTTCCGGTGTTATCCGTGGACGGACGAGTCGGCGCCGCAGCAGTCGTCGTGCTCGGCACCGTGGTGATGATGTAGCTCACCCACTTGCTCGGCGCGCCGTTCGTGCCCGGAATCAGCTTGGCAATCGAGAACGCGATGTTCGGATAGCTCGCGACGGTCGCCGTCGAACTCTTCGTCGTCCAGTCCGCCAGTCCCTTGATCGCGTTGCCGTTCTGGTCCTGCAGCGCGAAGCTGATCTGCGGCGGGCTGGCGACGATCGCGCCACCGGCCACAATCGTCGGCTGCAGCGCTGCGAACTGGTCCGATGTAATCGTTCCCAGGGCGATGGGCGCCGAGCCGGGTGGAACCGGTGCAGGCGGCAAAGTCGCCCCTGGCGGCGGAGTTACCACCGGCGGCGGTGCGGTTCCTCCGTCACCACCACCACCACCACCGCAGCCAGCAAAGGCGCTGACAACCAATGCCACGAGACCCGCACGCACTAGAGTGGATTTCATCGTTATTTTTCCGCCTGAGGTATCAAGAAACCTTCCGCGAACCAGACGGCGATGCTGGCCACATTGCATGACCGCACCGCCTGATTCGCATCGGGCACCGAACGCACCGAGTTGCACCCCTTACCTTTTGGTACTTCTAAACCGTTTCTTATGGTCGCCACCTTATCGCGGCTGTCGCGACCATACAAACGTCAACCCACATGCAGGTTGAGATAGGTCAATGGAAGTCCAGATGGCGAGGAACTCCGGCGGGCGCGGCGCCCGATTTGCTAGCCCAAAGCCTTCGCGACCGCCCAGACGACGATTGCGAGACCAGCCAGCACCAGTACCGCCCAAACCGCCATTTCCACCACGTCGATGGCGTGGGCCCTGTCGCTGTCATGCAACCTGATGGTCGTCATATCGCCTCCTTGCGTCGAGCCACTGCGTGNNGGGCCGGCCGTTGGGGTCTGACCCCTATAATGCCGCCCACCCTTTTGCGTCGCCGCAGCCCGCCATGTATCTGAGCCACTTCGGCCTGGCCGAAGCCCCGTTTTCCATCGCGCCGGACCCGCGCTACCTGTACATGACGCGGAGCCACCAGGAGGCGCTCGCCCACCTGCTGTACGGGGTGAACGGCGACGGCGGCTTCGTGCTGCTGACNNCTTTCGGCGGACGTGCTGGAGCAGATGCGCCTGCTGACGAACCTGGAAACCAACCAGCGCAAGCTCCTGCAGATCATCCTGCTCGGCCAGCCCGAGCTGCTGCGCCTGCTCGAACGGCCGGAGATGCGCCAGCTCGCGCAGCGCATCGTCGCTCGCTACCACCTCGGCCCGTTGACCAAGAGCGAAGTCGCCGCCTACGTCCAGCATCGCCTGCAGGTGTCCGGATGCGGGCACCCGCTCTTTCCGGATGCGCTCATGGGGCGGCTGTTCGACCTGAGCGACGGCATCCCGCGCGTCATCAACGTGTTGTGCGACCGCGCCTTGCTCGGCGCCTACGTCGAGGGCAAGGACAAGGTCGAACGCGCCACGCTCGACAAGGCCGCGAGCGAAGTGTTCGGCAAGCGGCCCTCGCCGGGCCGGCGTGCGACGCGCGCGGCGGCAGCGGCGCTGATCGTCGCCGCGGGCGGGGCGCTGGCGTTCATGGCCTACCAGCGCGATCAGGATGAATTGCCGAGCAAGGCAGCGAGCGCAGTAGCCCAGGCGCAGGCGAAGCAGGAACCCGCATCGCCTGCTGCGGCAACGCCCGTCGCCGTGCCCGTCGTCGTTGGGGATCCGTTCGTCGCGTGGCCTGCAGATCTGGCGCGCGGCGAAAGTCGCGCGCTGGCGTTTACCGCGCTGCTCCGCGCCTGGGGTGCAACGTACGGCGGCGGCGACGGCTGCCGCGAAGCGGAGACCCTCGGCTTGCGGTGCCGCACGGCGCGCGGCGGCCTGGACGACCTGCGCGAGATGAACCGCCCGGCGATTCTCCTGCTGAGCGACGGGCAGGGCGCGGACTTTCACGCCGTGCTGACCCGACTGGACCGCAAGGTCGCCAGCCTCGTGATTGGCAACGCGACCAGGACCGTGGCACTCGCCGCTCTGGCAACGCAGTGGTCTGGCCACTACACGGTGTTGTGGCGCAACCCGCCCGTACCCGGCGACGCCGTCCGGCGCGGACAACGCGGCGCTTCAGTTGCCTGGCTCGAGCGCCAGCTGGCGCTGTGGCAGGGCAAGGCCCCCGCCGCAGACGCCGATCCCGTGTTCGACGATGCCCTGGTGCAACGGGTGAAGCAGTTCCAGCTTGCGCAGGGACTGGTCCCGGATGGCCTGGTGGGGCCGCAAACGCTGATGCGCCTCAGCGGCGAAGGCGATGCCGCGGCACCGAAGCTCGCCGGCGAGCGCGGGGAGAAGTAGACCGTGTCCTACATTCTCGATGCGCTTCGCAAATCGGACGAGCAGCGCCGCCGGGGCGCGACACCGACCCTGCAGACCCCGCAACCGCCGCCCGCCCCTGCGCAACCGAAAACCTTCTGGATGGTTGCGCTCGCCGTGCTGCTGGTCGGCGGTGGCGTCCTGATCGGTGCCTTTGGGCCGTGGCAAGGATCACCCCCCGCAAAGGTCGCTGCGCTTCCCGCTGCGAAGCCGCCGGTGCCGGCGGCGCCCGCGCCGGTGGTCGAGACCCCAAAGCAGGCTCCGGTCGCGCCGCAAGCGGCGGTGGTGCAGCAGCCGCAGCCCACAGTTGCCAGATCCGCCGCGCCGGCCGTGCGCGCCGAGCGGGCGCCCAAGACGACCGTCGCGGCGGCCAAGTCGAGCGCGCCTGCCCCGAGGAAGCCGGACGTGCAGGACAAGGCGAACGAAGCCGCGCGCAAGCCCGCCGCGCCTGCCCAGCCGCCGGCGGTGCCGATGTCCGACCTGCCGATCGCGGTGCAGCAGGAGATGCCGCGGCTCGCCATTTCCGCGCACGCCTATTCGAGCGTGCCGCGCGAGCGCCTCGTCGGCATCGAGGACCGCGTGCTGCGCGAAGGCGACGAGGCGGCGCCGGGGCTGGTGCTCGAGCAGATCACGCCCGACGGCATGATCATGACCTACAAGGGATATCGTTTTCGCCGCGGGGCGCGTTAGCTCCCCAGACGTCCTAGAATCCTGCCCGCGTCGACCGGGCGCACCCACCCAGGAGGATCCGCGTGATTGCACGAATCGTCGCTCTGTTGCTCGCCATGACCCTGTCGCAGGGCGCACTTGCGCAGGCGAAGAAGAAGATCGAACGCGCCGCCGACCTGCCGCGGTTTTCGTATCGCATCGACGGCAAGGTCGAGGACCTGCTGCACGACGCCGCCAAGTTCAAGGCGTTCGCGGGCGCCGTGCGCGCCGACACGGAGTCGGTGCTGCGCGACTACGAGCTGTCGGACAAGGCGGCGGAGCGCCAGCTGCGCGGCCTGCTGGTCGTGCTCGACATGCTGGACGCACGCTACGCCGAGGCCTTGCAGGGGTCCGAGCAGATCAAGGCGCTGCAGGAGAAGCCGTCGGACAAATTGCTTTCCGGCATGCAACTGCGCGCCATGCTCGCCGCGCGCGACGCGACCGGCGGCTTCGGCTCGCCGGCGTACCTCGCGGAGGTCGGCCGGCGGATCGCGAGCGAACTCGCGCCGCTGCCGTACGGCGTGATCGAAAACGACGTCAAGAGCTCGAAGTCGCGCGCCGAGATCATCAGCGAGACGCTGGTGCTCGGCCGCATCCGCGAAGTGCTGCAGCCGACCCTGGAAAAGACCGGCGCGCTGTCCTCGGAACTCGCGCCCGGCGTGGTGTCGGCGAAGTTCACGCTGCAATACGTGCTGCCGCTCAAGGCCACGCTGATCGACACGTACTCGCGCTATCTCGCGGCGCACACGGTGACGAAGGCGGACATCTGGGCCGCGCGCGCGGCGGAACTCGCCGCGGGCGAGGGGCGCGGTCCGGTCGCGATCGCGATCTGGGACAGCGGCGTGGACCTGCCGCTGTTCCGCGAGCGCCTGGTCGTCGACGCGCAGAACCGGCCGGCGACCATCGCCTTCGACAAGTACGGCAATCCCTCGTCCTCGGAGCTGGTGCCGATCCCCGAGGCGCTGCGCTCGAAGGTGCCGCAGATGAAGTCGCGCATGCGGGGTTTCGCCGACCTGCAGGCGAACATCGACAGCGCCGAGGCCGGCGAGGTCAAGCGCTTCCTGTCGTCGCTCAAGCCCGAGGAGTTCAAGCCCGCCATCGAGGAGCTGCGCCTCGCGGGCAACTACGCGCACGGCACCCACGTGGCCGGGATCGCCATGGCCGGCAATCCGTACGCGCGCGTGATGAGCGCCCGCATCGAGTTCGGCCACGCGCTGCTCCCCGACCCGTGCCCTAGCCGCGAGCTCGCCGACAAGGAGGCGCGCAACACCCAGGCCTACGTGGACCGCATGAAGCAGTTCGGCGTGCGCGTGGTGAACATGTCCTTCGGCGGCGACGTCCTCATGTACGAGGACGATCTCGAAAAGTGCGGCGTCGGCAAGACGCCGGACGAGCGCAAGGCGATCGCGCGGGAGTACTACGAGATCTACAAGAACGCCCTGACGCGGGCCATGGCGAGCGCCCCCGGGATCCTCTTCGTGACGGCGGCGGGCAACAGCAACCAGGATGCGTCGTTCTCGGAAACCATCCCGGCCGGCATCGTGCTGCCCAACCTGATGACCGTCGGCGCGGTGGACAAGGCGGGCGACGAAGCGCCCTTCACGAGCTACGGGCCCACCGTGGTGGCGCACGCCAACGGCTACCTGGTGGACAGCGTGATTCCCGGCGGCGAGCGCGTGCCGCTGTCCGGAACCTCCATGGCCGCGCCGCAGGTCACCAACCTCGCGGCGAAGATGCTCGCGGTGAATCCGGCGCTGAAGCCGGCCGAGATCATCGCGATCATCCGCGAGACGGTGGAGCGCACCGCCGACGGACGCCGCTTTCTCGTCCATCCGAAGAAGGCCGTGGCCGCGGCGCAGGCGAGGCGTGGCTGATTCTGCCGCCTCCGGCGATGCGGATTTCATGCGCCGCGCGATCGCGCTGGCGCGGCGCGCCGGGGCGGCGGGCGAAGTGCCGGTCGGCGCGGTGGTCGTTGCGGACGGCGCCATCGTCGGCGAAGGCTGGAACCGCCCGATCACGTCCGCGGATGCGACCTCGCACGCGGAGACCGAGGCGATCCGCGCGGCCTGCCGTGCGGCGGGCAATTACCGGCTGACCGGCGCGACGCTGTACGTCACCCTCGAGCCGTGCATGATGTGCACGGGGGCCATCTTCCACGCGCGCATCGGCCGCGTCGTCTTCGGCGCGCAGGATCCGAAGACGGGCGTCGCCGGCAGCGTGCTCAATCTCTTCGACTCGCCGCTGAATCACCACGCCGCGGTCGAGGGCGGCGTGCTCGCCGAGGAGTGCGGCGCCCTGCTGAAAACGTTCTTCGCCGCGCGCCGATGAAGCGCATCGTCATCGATCTGCCGGCGCAGTCGCTCGCGCTGTTCGACGGCCAGCGGGAACTGAAGCGCTACCGGGTGTCGACCTCGAAGTTCGGCGCGGGAGAGAAGAACGGCAGCCACTGCACGCCGCGCGGGCGGCACGTCGTGCGCGCCAAGATCGGCGCCGGTCAGCCGCTCGGCGCGGTGTTCGTGCGCCGCCGCCCGACCGGCGAAATCTGGACCCCCGAGCTGCACGCGCAGTTTCCCGGGCGCGACTGGATCCTGACGCGGATTCTCTGGCTGTCGGGCTGCGAGCCCGGCCGCAATCGGCTGGGCGACGTGGACACGATGCGCCGCTACATCTATCTCCACGGCTCGCCGGACTCGGCGGCAATGGGCCAGCCCGGCTCGATCGGCTGCATCCGCATGCGCAACGCGGAGATCGCCGAATTGTTCGAGCTCGTGCCGCCCTACACGGAAGTCGAGATCACCGCCTGAATGCGCCCGGCGTCGGGGCGCTCGATGAGGCCTTTTTCGCAGACGATCGCGGCGACGAGCGCCGCCGGCGTGACGTCGAACGCNNATGCGCTCCTCGAGCATCTCCCACGCGGTCAGGCGCGCGCCCTGCAGGTAGGGACGCGTCTCGTTGACGATGACCGAGATCCGCTTGCCGGCGTCGCGCGCGGCGCGGATCACGCCGAGCGCGGTGCCGTAGCCGCCGGTGGCGAGCGCCCCGGCGTTGCAGTGAGTCATGACGCGCGCGCCGTCCGGAATCAGAGCGGCGCCGAGCGCGCCCATGGCGCGGTTCGCGGCGATGTCCTCCGCCAGAATGGCGCGCGCCTCCGCCTCGAGATCGCCCGCGCGGCGCATGCGATCCAGTGCCCAGAACAGATTGACCGCCGTGGGGCGGCTCCGCGCGAGCACCTCGTAGGCGCCGTCCGCGCCGCGGCCGAGCACGACGCCGAAGGCCGCCGCGCAGCCGATCGCCGGCGCGCCGCGCACCACCATGTCGCGGATCGCCGCCGCAACCTCTGCAGCCGTTGTACATCGCAGGTAGGTCAGCTCCTGGGGCAACTTGCGCTGGTCGAGCAACTCGAGCGCGCCGGCGCGCCAGCGCAGGGGTTCGATGGCCACGTCAGATCACCCGCTCGTGGCCGCCGTCCACCGGCAGCTGGGCGCCGGTGATCCTGGAAAACAGCGGGCCGCACATTTCCGCGGCGAGTTCCGCGACGTCGCGCGACGAGACTTCGGTGCCGAGCAGGTTGCGCTTGCGGTACTGCTCGACCGACAGGCCGTACGCGGCCGCGCGCGACGCGAGCAGCGCATCGGTCCACAGCCCGGTGTCGTACACCGCGTCGGGGTGCAGCGAATTGATGCGGATGCCGTCCTTCGCCCACTCGAGGGCGGCAACGCGCGCGAGCTGATTGAGCGCCGCCTTCGACGCCGAATACGCCGCGGCGCCGGGCCCCGGCGCCTCGACGTTGCGCGATCCGATGACGACGATCCGTCCGCCGCCGCTCGCCAGCCGGAGGAGCGGGTGCGCGCGCTGCATCAGGCGCCAATTCGCGTCGAGGTTGACGTCCATCGCGGCGCGCCAGGCGCCTTCGCTGATCTCCTGCAGCGGCGCGGAAGCCGGAAAAACGCCCGCGTTGAGCACCAGAAAGTCGAGCCCCCCGAACGCCTCGACGCCGCGGTCGAGCGCGTCGTCGAGCGCCCGAGGATCGGTGACGTCGCAGGCGAGCGCAAGCACGTCCGGCCGCGACCAGCGCGTGGTCACCCCGGCCTCGCGGTCGAGCGCGATCACCGCCGCACCGCGGCGCAGGAGCGCCTCCACGCAGGCGCGCCCGATGCCCGAAGCGGCGCCCGTCACCAGCGCCACCTGCCCCGCGAGCGCGGGCGGCGCGCCGGCGCGGCGCAGCTTGGCCTGCTCGAGATCCCAGTACTCGACGTCGAACAGATCGGCTTCGGCGACCGCGCTCCAGCCGCCCAGGGCCTCGGCACGCAGGATGACGTCGATGGTGTGATCGTAGAGATCCTCGGCGATGCGCGTGTCGCGCGCACTGCGGCCTGCAGCGCCGAAACCGATCGCCGGATCGAGCAGCAGGCGGGGCGCCGGGTCGAGCATCGTTTTCTTTTCCTTCGCGCGCGGCGCATGGCGCTCGAAGTAGGCGCGGTACTGCTGCGCGAACGCCGCGACGTCGCGTCCCAGCATCGGCAGCGGCTTGGTGCGGATGACGTGATCCGGCGTCGCCGGCCCGCGCTGCGCGAGCCGCGCGACGTCGCCGCGCTGCGCGAAGGCGAGGAACTTGCCGGTTCGATTGATGCGCAGGAGCTGCGCGCAGCCCGCCTGATCGCTGATCGCGCGACGCAGCGCGGCCACCTCCTGCCGCGGCAGCGGCGCAACGGCGGCGCGCGGCGCGGGCACACGCCATGCGCGGTGCGCGGCGAGGTAGTCCTCGGCCAGCGTCACCAGCGCGATCATGCGCTCGTAGGCCTCGCGCGCGTCGGCGCCGAAGGAAAACACGCCGTGCGAGAGCAGCACCATGCCGAGGGTCCGCGGCGTGGCCTGCCGCGGAAACTCCCGCGCGCAGCACGCGGCGAGGTCGAACCCCGGCATGACGTACGGAATGACGACGGCGCGATCGCCGTAGATCTCCCGGATGCGCTGCTCGCCGCCGGGCGCGTTCGAAATGGAAAGCAGGGCGTCGGCATGCGTGTGGTCGACGTAGGCGTGCGGCAGGAGCGCGTGCAGGATCGCCTCCACCGACGGCGCGGGCGCCCCGGCGCGCAGCACCTGCGTCGCCAGTTCGTTGACCATCTGCGTGTCGGCGAGCGCCGGCAGGCTCGCCAGCCGGCGCACGGCGTCGAGCCGCAGGGGCGTGAATCCTGTGGCCTCGATCGTTTCCAGGTCCCAGCCGCTGCCCTTGACGTAGAGCGTCTCGCGCGGCGCGCCGTGGACGTCCGCTTCCACGAGCTTGACCGACGTGTTGCCCCCGCCGTGCAGCACGAGCGAGCGGTCGCGTCCCAGCAGGCGCGAGGTGTAGACGCGCGGCCCCAGCGGACCGGTGAAAGCCTTGGCTTCGGCGTCGACCCAGAGGCTTTTCATGGGTCGCGATTATACTTTTCGCCATGACGCGCATCGTCCTGCAGGCCTGGAGCGACGCGCAGCCCGAGGCGAGCCGCATCCGGTTCAGCGTGTTCGTCGAGGAGCAGCGCGTGCCGCTGGAGATGGAACTCGACGAATTCGATCCGCACTGCGTGCACGCGCTGGCGTTCGCCGGCGCGGCGCAGCCCGTCGCCACCGGGCGCCTGCTGCCCGACGGCCACATCGGCCGCATGGCGGTGCTGAAGGCGTGGCGCGGGCGCGGGATCGGCGGCGCGATCCTCGAGCGGCTCGTCGAGGCCGCGCGCGAGCGCGGCGACCGCGAGGTGGCGCTCTCCGCGCAGACGCATGCGCTGGCGTTCTACCGCCACCACCAGTTCGTCGCCGAGGGCGAGGTGTACCTGGATGCGGGGATCCCGCACCAGATGATGCGCCGCCGGCTCTAGCCGGCCGCGGAAAACGCAAAGTGCGCGGTGGCGAGTTCGCCGCCCTGCGCATCGAAGGAGCGCTCGGCGAAGCGCCAGCCGCCGTCGCGCGCGGCGACGACGGCGCTCGAGCAGCGCGTGCCGTACGGCCCGTTGACGATGCGCGAGGGCGCGAGCGCGGCGAAGAGCGTCTCCACTGCCGGCGGATCGACGAGCGTCTGCGCGAAGCGCGCCTTCGCCTCGCCGACGTCCGCGCTGTCGAGCAACTCGTTCGCCAGCCCGTAGAGCCCCGGCGCGAGGCGGCGCGGGCTGCCGTTGCGGTTCGAGTACCACCACAGTTCCGCGCCGTCGGCGGCGAGCAGGTTGAAGCCGCTGTACGCCGCGCCGCGCGCGGCGACGCCTTCGACGTATTCGCGCGGCGGCATGCCGCCTTCCAGAAAGCCGCGCGTCAGCTCGCCGCGCGAGGCGCGCGCGTTGGGATCGAGCCCGCCGCGCACGTTGGTCACCGCCGCGAAGCGCCCGCCGCGCGTCACGCCGAGCCAGGTTCCCTGCGCCTGCAGATCGCGGCCGGCGAGAATCGCCGGGTGGTCGTTCCAGAACGCCGCCGCCGCGCTCGGCCGCGCGTGAAACTCGTCGCGATTCGCGGCGACGACGAGCGGATGCGCCGCGGCGCTGCGCCACGCCACGAGGATCAGGCACATACGAAGCGCTCCACGTGGCGCTCGAGCCCGAGCGCCGCGGCNNTCTCGCGCGAGCAGCGCCTCGAAGGCCGCGCCGTCGGCGACGTTCTCGTACACCTCCATGAAGGTCGTGGGTTCGTCGCGGCGGCGCAGCCAGCGCCCGCGAATGCCGGTAGCGCGCTCGACGGCGTCGAACAGGCCGTCGATCGCCGCGCGCAGGCCCTCGATCCGCGCCGGATCGATGCGGTAGTACACGTAGTAGTGGGTCACGCCGCGTAGGGCAGGGGAAGCACGTCGAGCGCGGCGCCGCCGGGTTCCGCACGCAGCGCGGCGCCGCTGTCCAGCGTCGCGATCTGCACCACCGCGAGCGCCTCGCCCTGCGCCGCGCTGACGACCGTGCCGCTCGGCTGGCTCGCGGAATCGTCGCTGAACAGGTCCTGGCCCGCGCGCAGCGGCGCCGGCGCGCGCACGCGCACCATGCGGCGCTTCAACTGTCCGCGGTACTGGGCGCGCGCCACCACCTCCTGGCCCGGATAGCAGCCCTTGTGGAAATCGACGCCGGCGATGCGCTCCAGGTTCACCATCTGCGGCACGAAGAGATCCTGCGTGGCGAGCGTGACCCGCGGCACGCCCGCGCGAATCTCCGCCAGCGCCCACGCGGAGGCATCGCCTCCCGCCAGCGATGCCGACAGCCGCGCGCGCGCCTCGCCCTCGGCGAGGACCAGGTAGCGCGCCGCGTCGAGCCGCACGACGATCGACGCATCGCCCGCGGCGAGCTCCAGGTCGGCGGCGGGCACGGCGAGGCCGAGCGCCGCGACGCGCTGCGCCGCCTCGGGCCCGGAGACGCCGGCCTGCAGCCAGTCCGCNNGCGGCGGCAGGTTCGCCACGTCGCTGGTCAGCTGGGCGTGCAGGAACGCGCGCGCGTCGGCGCCCGAGACGGCGATCAATCCGGTGTCGCGCAGTTCAACCTGGGCTTCGACCATGGCGGCCTTTGTCGAGGGGTCCATCGTAGAATCGTCATTTTAGCGTCCCGCATTGCTTCGCATCCTCTGGTCCCTGTCGATTTCCGCAGCGCTCGCCGCGCTGGCAGCCGCCGTCGCCGGCGCGTGGTACGTGAGCACGCCCGTGGCGATGGTCCAGCTGCCCGCGGAATTCGAGCTGCCTGCCGGCACGCGGTTCCGCGCTGCGGCGCAGCGCATCGAGGAGGCCGGCATCCGGATCGGCGCCTGGCGCTTCGAGCTGATGGCGCGCGCGCTCGGCCGCGCCGGCGACATCAAGGCGGGGAGCTATGAACTCACCGCGGCGCCCACGCCGCTCGAGCTGCTCGACAAGCTGACGCGCGGCGACGTCACGCAGGCGGAGCTGAAGGTCATCGAGGGCTGGACCTTCCGCCAGATGCGCGCGGCGCTCGACGCGCACCCGGGCGTGCGCCACGACCTGCTGGGCGTGCCGGACGACGAGGTGCTCAGGCGCCTGGATGCGTCGGATGCGCACCCGGAGGGTCTCTTCTTTCCCGACACCTATCTGTTCTCCAAGGGCACGAGCGACCAGCACATCCTGCGCCGCGCGCACCTCGCGCTGCGCCGGCACCTGGACCTGGAGTGGCAACAGCGCGATCCCGCGGTACCTTACGGCAGCGCCTATGAGGCGCTCATCATGGCGTCGATCGTGGAGAAGGAAACCGGCCGCGCCGCCGAGCGCGACCAGATCAGCGGCGTGCTCGTCAACCGCCTGCGCCGCGGCATGCTGCTGCAGGTCGATCCGAGCGTGATCTACGGCCTCGGCGAGCGCTTCGACGGCAACCTGAAGAAGATTCACCTGCAGACCGACGGCCCGTACAACACCTACACGCGCGCGGGGCTGCCGCCGACGCCGATTGCGCTGCCCGGCGTCGCCGCGCTGCGCGCTGCGCTGCACCCGGCGAAGACCGACGCGCTGTATTACGTGTCGCGCGGCGACGGCACGAGCCAGTTTTCGCGCACGCTCGAGGAGCACAACCGCGCCGTGCGAAAATACCAGCTGAATGGCGCGCGCTGAGAGCCGGGGTCTGTTCATCACGCTCGAAGGCGTCGACGGCGCCGGCAAGTCGACGCACGTCGAGGGCGTGGCGGCGCGACTGCGCCGCGCGGGGCGGGAGGTCGTCGTCACGCGCGANNCCCGGCGGCACGCCGCTCGCGGAAACCCTGCGCGCGCAGCTGCTGGCCGAGCCGCTGGAGCCGATTCCGGAGACCCTGCTCATGTTCGCGGCGCGCGCGGACCACGTCGCGCGCGTCATCCGGCCTGCGCTCGAGCGCGGCGCCTGGGTGGTCTGCGACCGGTTCACGGACGCGACGTTCGCGTACCAGGGGGGAGGGAAGGGCGTTTCGCCGGGCACGATCGAGCAGCTCGCGGCCATGACCCATCCCGGCCTCGCCCCGGACCTCACCCTGCTGTTCGACTGCCCCTACGAGGTCAGCCGGCAACGCCTGGCGGGGGCGGGCAGGGCGCTCGACCGCTTCGAGCGGGAGAGCCGTGCGTTCTTCGAGCGGGTTCGCGGCGTGTACCTGGATCTTGCCGGCCGTCACCCCGCTAGGATCCGCGTCATCGACGGCACCCGGGCGCTGCACGAAGTTGAGAAATCGCTTGATGAAATCATCCTAGCCATATGAATGCCGATGATTTAATCGTTCAGGAATCGGCTTACGAAGGACTCACAGCGTGGGGCGAGAAACTCCCGCACGCCCTCCTGCTTCACGGGCCAAAGGGCATCGGCAAGCTGCAACTGGCGGAGCATTTCGCGCGTTTCCTGCTCTGCGAGGGGCGGGGAGCGGCGCTGCAGCCCTGCGGCCGATGCGAGGGCTGCCGCTGGGTCCGGGCGGGCAGTCACCCCGACCTGCGCCTCGTAGAACCGGAGGCGATGGCGCGGCAGACCCCGGCGGAGGACGCGGAGCCGGATGCCGAAGGGGCGGGGCGCAGCAAGAAGAAACCGAGCATCGAAATCCGCATCGAGCAGGTCCGCCAGCTCGACGACTTCATCCACATGGGCTCGCATCGCGCCGGGCGGCGGGTCGCCATCGTGCACCCCGCGGAAGACATGAACGCACCGACCGCCAATGCGTTGCTGAAGAACCTCGAGGAGCCGCCGCCCGGGGCGGTGTTCATCCTGGTCTCGCACCGGCCGGCGCGCCTGCTGCCGACCGTGCGCAGCCGCTGCGTCCAGCTGCCGCTCGCGGCGCCGAACGCCGATGCCGCCGCGCGCTGGCTCGATTCGCGGGGCGTGAAGGACGCGGCGCGCTGGCTGGCCTTTGCCGGGGGCGCGCCGATGCGTGCCGCGGAACTCGCGACCGATGCCCGCGGGGAGCGCATCGGTCGCTGGCGCGAGAGCCTGGATCAGGGGGCGCCCGGCGGGATCGAGGCAGGCAGCGACCGGGAGGAACTGGAACTGCTGGTGGACGTCCTGCAGAAGTACGCCTTCGACCGCGCACTGGAATCATTTGGACTGATGTCCAAATATCGCAGCACGGCCGCGAAGGGGCAGCCCGTGAGCCCCCAAGCCTGGCTGGCGTACGCACGGGCCCTGGGTCGCGAACGGCTCCTGGCGCGCCATCCGCTCAACCCGAAGCTCTTCGCGGAGACGCTGCTGCGCGACTTTCCGGGCACCCTGCATTCGTGAGACATGACATGAGATATGCGCTTTATGCCGTTGTAGTTACGCTTTTCCTATTCGTTTCAAAGGCGGTGAATGCGCAGGCCTACGAGGAGATTCTGACGGCGGCCGAGACCGGTGATACCGGTAGCGTCACCCGCCTCCTCGACCGCGGCATGGCCGTGGACACCGCGGACCCGGCCGGATACACCCTGCTGATGATCGCGGCCCGCGGGGGGCGTACGGCGGTAGCCGACCTGCTCCTCAAGCGCAAGGCGGATCCCCGACGCAGGAGCCGCCACGGCGACACGGCGCTGATGATGGCCGCTCACGCNNCTGCACTACGCGGCCTTCGAGGGTCGCGCCGAGGCCATTCAACTCCTCCTGCAGCGCGGAGCCCAGGTCGACGCGCTAGCACCGAACGGCTACACGGCCCTGATGCTCGCCGCGCGCAACGACCACGAGCCGGCGGTACGCGCGCTGCTCTACGCCGATGCAGACTTCGCGATCCGCGGACCCAAGGGCGAGACGGCGCTCAGCATCGCAACGGAGCGGAAGTGGGCGGGCGTCGTGGAACTGCTGCGGAAGGCGGGGGCGCTGAACTGAAGCAGTGCTAAATCAGAGGGTTGCTGATCTGCATTTGATTTAACATAATACACATTCTAGCTAAATTGGCCCCGGGGCGGAACGGGAATCCGCAGCACCGGAATGCCTTCATCCACCAGCTCGGCATGCTCCTCCGGGGTCGCCTGGCCGCGGATCGCCCGCGCCGGCGCCTCTTCGTAATGGATNNCGATCGCCATCGGATCCTTGCCTTCGAGCGAAGCCTCCGGCTTGGGCGCGGGCGGCGGCGCGGCGGCGCCGACGTTGATGCGCGTCGCCGAGGGAACGCGCTCGACGCGGTCGCTGCCGCAACTCGGGCAGGCGAGCAGCCCCTGCCCGCTCTGCGCGGCGAATTCGTCCGACGAGCCGAACCAGCCTTCGAAGCAATGGCCGAGCGCGCAGCGCAGGTCAAATACAATCATCGCGATTCGATTCTAGCCGAACGGTTCGCGTGACTTCCCTGGTCTTCCTGCACGGCATCGGCGGCGGACACCACAGCTGGGACGACCAGCTGCCGTTCTTCGCTGCGCACGGCTTCGGTGCGCACGCCTGGGACCAGCCCGGCTACGGGCACAGCGCGACCGTCGAGCCGTACGACCTGCCAGCCATCGCCGCGTCGCTCGCGCGCCTCATCGTCGCGCTCGACGACGGGCCGGTCGTGCTCGTCGGCCACAGCATGGGCGGTTTCATNNCATGGCGGACGTGCCGCCCGAGACCTACCGCAAGGCGGTGGCGCTGCTGACGACCTTCGATCGGCGCGACCAGTTGCCGCGGATCGGCGTGCCGGCGCTGCTCGTCGCCGGCAGCGACGATCAGGTGGCGCCCGCCGCCGTCATGCGTCGCATGGCGGACAGGATTCCCGGCGCGGACTGGGTGCTGCTCGAAGGCTGCGGTCACCTCGGCCACCTGGACCAGCCCGAGGCGTTCAACGCGGCGCTGCTCGGCTTCCTGCAGCAACGCCGACTTTAGCGTTTACTCCACGGCGAGTTCCGCGGCGCCCAGGCCGTCGACCTCGAAGCGCAGGCGGTCGCCTGGTTGCGGCGTCTTGGAGGTGATCAGGCTGCCCGTCATGACGACGTCGCTGCGCCACAGGCCGAGCCCGCGCGAGGCGAGGTTGTTGGCCAGCCAGGCGAGCGCTTCCAGCGGATGTCCCATGACGTCCGCTCCCTTACCCTCGCCCACTGCGCTGCCGTTCAGCGTCGCGACGCCGCGCGCCGCCGCGAGATCGAGGTGCCGCCAATCGCGCACCGGGGCGCCAAGCACGACCCCTTCGTTCCACGCATTGTCGGCGGGCAGCATCAGGGGATGCGCGCGCAGCACGGCGAGATCGGCCTGCCGGTCGTCGATCAGCTCGAAGGCCGGCATCAGCGCCGCAACGGCACCCGCGACGGTTTCACGCGTGTAGGGCGCGTGCACCGCCGGGAGATCCTCGCCGATCTCCACGGCGATCTCGAACTCGACGAGCAGGCGGGAGAAATCGGCGGCGCGGACCCGCGCCGGGCTGCGGCGCACGGTCTTCTCCAGAAGATCGCCGGCAACCGGCTCGTCCATGCCGACCATCGCGCGCATCGCAGGCGTGGTGAGCGCGATCTTGTAGCCGACGACCGCGCCGAGCTCGCCGGCGCGGAAGCCGACGTATTCCGCCTGGATCGCGTAGGCATCGGCGACCGAAACCGGCGCCAGCTCCCCGGGCAGTGGGGCGAACCGGTCGCGCCGCGCGTGCGCGTCGTACAGCCATTTGCCTGCGCGTTCGACGCGCGGCTCGGCAGGTGCTCTCTTGTGTCGTCTCACCGGGAGTGATGGACCGCAGGCAATGGGAATGCGACTATTCTAGAATACGCTTGCAGCCCGGAGACCGCAGCAGATGCCCCTTCCCCACCGCCTGTTTGGCGATGCGCGCGTATTGACGCCAGCGGGCCGGCTGGACCACAGCAATTACGAGGCGTTTCGCGTGGATCTTGCCGCGCACGAGGCGGCCTGCGCCAGCGAACGCCAGACCCTGGTCCTCGATCTGTCCGGGCTGGAATACGTCTCCAGCGCCGGCCTGCGCTGCTTCATGCTCGCGGCGAAGGAGGCGAAGGCGCGCAATGGCCGCGTGCTGCTGGCGGCGATGCATCCCGTGGTCTCGGAAATCTTCCGCATCAGCCGCTTCAACCTGCTCTTCGACATCTTTCCGACCCTGAGCGAAGCGCTCGCCGCCGTCAGCGCCGAAGCGAAGGCGGCCTTCGAGCGCGGCTGAGCGCCGATGCGCGTCCGCTTCTGGGGCACCCGCGGCTCGAT
>DKBI01000132.1 GCA_002451175.1 Betaproteobacteria bacterium UBA6904 | reverse complement strand
TCGGCATCCGAGATCACCGCATCCATGCGCGCGAGCAGCTGCCCCGCATGCACGCGGTCGCCCTCGCGCACGAGGATCTCGCGCACCCGACCGGCCTCGGCGGGCTGGACGACTTTGAGGTACCCAGTGGGAACCAGCTTGCCGTCCGCCACGGCGACGATGTCCAGGTGCGCGAGCGCGCTCCACGCGAGCAGGGCGCTGACGAATGCCATGCACGCATACAGCACCGCCCGCCCCATCGGCGAGGGCGGCGAAGACTCGACTCGCGCGAGCTCGGGGGCGAAATCGCGTGGATCGGCCTCGAACAGCCGCCGGCGCACCGAGCCCATCGGNNCCGCTCGCCCACTCCGATCTCGGGTCTTACTCCGACCCCATTTACTCCGACCCCAAGAGGCAGGCGAACGGGGGCGGGGATCGAAGCGAGGCCGGCATCGGGATCGGTGTCGAGGAGCGGCGGAAGGTCGCGCGCGATGCGCCGCCACGCGGCGTGGTTTGCGGCGTGCGCCGGCACGGGCGCCGCCGCCTTGAACCACGTTGCGGGCATTGCAATCGTCGACACCAAGTCTGCACGCAGAGATTCCCCTAGCTCAATGCGGGTCGCCGCAAGCGTCGGGGAAGACGTCCACGCATCAGCATCTGCGTTCGAGCCAGCTATGCTCGACACCGCAGAGGCCGGCGCTGGATCGCTTGCCGCCATCGCTCCGCTTGCCGCCGTCGCGCCGCTCGGCACGGCCATCTCAGGCGCATCGCCAAGTACCGTCATCTCCGACGACAGGGCGCTCGCCGCCGCTGGCGCGATGGGCTGCGCCGACACGGCGAACGCCGGGTCCGCGATCACTGCGCGCATCTGATCGTAGGTCAGCGTGCCGAGCGTTCCCGTGCGCGCATACTGGTACGCGACCGCCCCGCCGATCGCCTCGCTGTCCGCGCTCCAGAGCCAGACCTTCGGCAGCTCCGCCGCAACGCTGAACCCCTGCCCCGCCGCGCGCGCGGCGTCGAATGCCGCCACGAGCCGCTGGAAGTCGAACACCTGGATCCTGCGGTTGTTCATGGGGTTGGAGGACGACGCGTTGTAGTCGCGCGTACCCTCGATCACGATCTGCAGGTACGCGACCGAACGGTTCGGCGGCGTGTACGAGTCGCCGTACCAGTCGAGGAAGCCCGTCGTCTTGGTGCCGTACTTGACCGTCAGCAGGTTGTTCTGCGCCTGCAGCGAGAGGTCCTTGTAGAGCACGCCACCGCCCAGGGACAGCGTGCTCCCCGAGCCGATGCGCGTGACGCTCGCGTTCTCGCTCTTGTTGACCAGCAGCACGTCCCTGCCGCGCACACCATCCACGTCGCGGTCGCCGTCGAGCGAGTCGAACGCCATGGCGATGTCCCTGTCGTCGCCGAGCCACACGCTGTCCGCGCCTGCCGCGCCGAAGAACAGGTTGCTGCCGCCCGTGTCCTCCATCCAATCCGCGTTCGTTCCGCCGATGTAGATGTCGTTGCCCGTCTCGCCGTAGAGGTAGTCGCGCTTGTTGCTCGCCACCAGCACGTCGTCGCCCGACCCTCCGTACAGGAAGTTCGAAACCGCGGCGTTCTTGGCGTCGCCCGTGCCGGCGAGAAGGAGGTCGTTGCCGCCGTCGCCGTACAGCGCGTCGCTGCCGGCGCCGCCGTCGATCGTGTCGTTGCCGTACGCGCCGTGCACCGTGTCGTTGCCGGCCCCTGCAGAGATGCTCTCGGAGAGCCCCGAGCCGACGAGGTTGTCGTTGCCGCCCGTGCCGCTCAGCGGATACCGCGCGGCGATCGTGCGCTCGGTCCAGACGGTGCCGTCGGCAAACCGGATCGCCTCCACGATTGCCGATTCGCCGGCGAAATAGTCGCGCAGCGTGACCTGGTCTGCGCTGCCGGCGATGCCGAGCACGAGGTCGGAGCCGGAGCGCGCAACGGCAACCTGCGCGGGCGCGATGTCCGCGGCGAACTCGAGCGCGTCGGCCGTGCCGGACGGATCCGCGTCGGCGTTGCCGATCACGTCCTGCCCGCCGCCGCGCGCGAACCGATAGGTGTCGGCGCCGCCTTCGCCGTAGAGCTGGTCGTTGCCGGGTCCGCCGTCGAGCGTGTCGTCGCCGCCCGCGCCGCGCAACGTGTCGTTGCCGTCGTACCCTCTCAGAAAGTCGCCCGCTGCGCTGCCCAGAATCGCGTCGGCCGCCCCGCTTCCCGCGTAGAGCCGATCGGCAATTGCCTGGCTGTCCCACGCGCTGCCGTCGCCGAAGCGAATCTGCTCGACGCGGTACTCGCCGCTCGCGCCGAAGTGATCCGCCACGGTCAGCCGGTCGGTCGTGCCGCGGATGCTGACCACGAGGTCGGCGCCGTAGGCCTGCCCGCGAGTGAGCGCGATGTCGTCCGGCGAGAGGTCCGCCGCAAGGACGATCGCGTCCGAGTTGCCGGCCGAGGCGTCCTGGTCCACGACGACGTCGATGCCGCCGCCGCGAGCGACGACATACACATCGTCTCCCTCACCGCCCCACAGCGTGTCGGCGCCCGTGCCGCCGTCGAGCGTGTCATTGCCCGCGTCGCCGATCAGGGCGTCGTTTCCCGCGCCACCCTCGAGCCGATCGCCGCCCGCGAATCCGAAGAGCTGATCGTTGCCGCCGTAGCCGCGGATGCGATCGCCGACGCCGGTGCCCGCGAGCTGCGGGTGCAGCGCGTCGTGCCCGTCGTCGCTCTGCTCCGTGCCGTCCACGTCGAAGCCCTGCGCGAGGAGCTCGGCGTACGTCATGCGCGAGCCGTCGGCGAACTCGATTGCGCCCAGCACCGGCGTGGACGCCGGGTCGAGCTGCGAGAAGCCCTCGACGTGCACGCCGTCGCCGCCGCCCAGATCGACGAACAAGCTCCCGGGACGGAACTTCACGGTGTCGCGCGTGATCCCCTGGCCGAGCACGAGGATGCTCGCCTCCGGGTCGTCCGCACCGGCCGGCGTATCGAAGATGACTTCCACGCCATCGCCTCGATGCACGACGTAGGTGTCGCGCCCCGCGCCGCCGGAGAGCGTGTCCTCGCCCGGGCTGCCGAAGAGCACGTCGTCGCCGCCATTGCCGTAGACCCGGTCGTCTCCGGATCCGCCATCGAGAATGTCGTCGCCCTCGCCGGTCCCGCTCACGACGCCCGGGTTGTCGCCCACGAGCACGTCGTTGCCGTCGCCGCCGGAAACGATGTCGCTGCCGGCCTCGCCGAAGAGGAGATCCGCGCCCGTCCCGCCGAAGAGCAGATCGTCGCCTGCGCCGGCGTAGATCCAGTCGGCCCCGGCGCCGCCGTAGATCGTGTCCGCCCCGGGATCCGCACTTTCGGCGATCTGCGCATATCCGTTGTAGACGAGCTGGTAGGTGGTCGTCTCGCCCACGGTCACGACGCTGCGCGTGACGAGCCAGTTGTCCACGTGCAGCACAGCGCGCTCGGCATC
>DKBI01000331.1 GCA_002451175.1 Betaproteobacteria bacterium UBA6904 | reverse complement strand
CGACAGCATGGCGTTCTGCAAGCGTCTGGTGCGCGAGGTCGGCCTGGGGCTTGCGCCCGGATCGGCGTTCGGACCTTCGGGCGAGGGATTCGCGCGCTGGTGCTTCGCGGCGAGCGAAGAGCGGCTTGCGGAAGGCGTCAAGCGGCTGCAACGGGCCCTGTGATGACGACCGAGACGATGGCGGCCGCGCTGGCCGATGCGCATGCGAGAGGCGCCCAGATTCACGCGGAGGCGCCGATGCGCGACGCGGCGCAGGCCTACGAGGTGCAGCAAGGGGTCTGGCGGCGCCTGTACGCCGATGCGCGGCCGCGCGCGTGGAAAGTTGGCACGCCGAATGCGCAGTCCGAGCCTACGGCGTCGCCGGTCATTGCGCTGCACGAGGGCCCATGCACGCTTCCCGGCAGCCGGTTTCACCGCATCGGCCTGGAAGCGGAGGTGGCCTATCGGCTCGGCCGCGATCTGCCGGCGCGCGACGCCGTGTATTCGGCCGAGGAGATCGCCGGCGCGATTGCCGACGTGGTCGTCGCCATCGAAATCTGCGACACGCGCCTAGCGAATTGGGCGACGGCGGCAGAGCTTTGGAAACTGGCGGACTTTCAGAACAACGGCGCGCTCGTCACGGGATCCGGGACGGCGCGCTGGCGAGCGATCGATTTCGGCGCGCAGCGGGCCGAGCTCATCGTCGACGGTGTGCACCGCGCCGATGTGACGGGTGCCCACCCCCTTGGCGATCCCTTCCGGCTGATGCCTTGGGTGGTTGCGCATTGCGCCCGCCATTTCGACGGCTTGCGCAAAGGGGATGTAATCACCACGGGTTCCTGGGGCGGCGTGCATTACGTAGAGCCAGGCTGCGACGTGGTCGCGCGGTTTCCGGGCATCGGGGAAGCCGCGTTGCGCATTGCGAGCGAATAGCCCCGCGGCTTTCCGCAGCGGCGCCATGCATTTGCATCATTTTTGTGCGGGCCGATTTTCCGGCGCACCCGTTTCATGCCTCGGCGATGCACCGCCATCGCGCCGGTAGATAATAAACGCAATGGAAACAGCAGGATGACCGTGCCCATGTGAATTGGCACGGCAGTTGCATGACGTCCCCTGAGGCGGTCGCGAGGCCGCTCGGAATTTCACCATCCACCGCTCATGGGAGAACCGTCATGAAACGTCGCGTCTTCGTCAAACAACTGGCCTTGTCGGCCGCCATTGCATCGATTGGCCTGGGCTCGACGAGCCTTTACGCGCAGCAGAAGTCCGTCAAGGTCGGCGTGCTGCACTCGCTGTCGGGCACGATGGCGATCAGCGAAACCGTGCTGAAGGACATCGCGCTGATGACTTTCGACGAGATCAATGCCAAGGGCGGCGTGATGGGGCACAAGATCGAGCCGGTCGTCGTGGATCCGGCCTCGAACTGGCCGTTGTTCGCGGAGAAGGCCCGCCAGCTGCTGACGCAGGACAAGGTCGCGGCAACCTTCGGCTGCTGGACCTCGGTGTCNNGATCCTGCGCGCGTTCCTGAAGTCCAAGGGGGTCGCCGAGGCCGACATCCTGGAGGAGTACACGCCGTTCGGCCACAGCGACTACCAGACGATCATCGCCAAGATCAAGAAGTTCGCCTCCGAGGGCAAGCGCACCGCGGTGGTCTCGACGATCAACGGAGATTCCAACGTGCCGTTCTACAAGGAACTCGGCAACCAGGGCCTCAAGGCGACCGACGTGCCGGTCGTCGCGTTCTCGGTCGGCGAAGAGGAACTGCGCGGCGTGGACACCAAGCCGCTCGTCGGCCACCTCGCGGCGTGGAACTACTTCATGTCCATCAAGGCGCCGGCGAATGACGCCTTCATCAAGAAGTGGACGGCCTATGCCAAGGCCAAGGGCATCGCCGGCCACAAGGACAAGCCGCTGACCAACGACCCGATGGAAGCCACGTACATCGGCATCCACATGTGGAAGCAGGCGGTCGAGAAGGCGAAGAGCTTCGACGTCGCGAAGGTCAGCGCGGCGATGGGCGGCCAGACCTTTACTGCGCCCTCGGGAATCACGTCGACGATGGACGCGAAGAACCACCACCTGCACAAGGCGGTGTTCATCGGCGAGGTGAAGGCCGATGGCCAGTTCAACGTCGTGTGGAAGACCAAGGGCCCGGTCAAGGCGCAGCCGTGGAGCCCGTACATTCCAGGCAACGACAAGAAGAAGGACGAGCCCGCCCTGATGGCGGAAAAGAAGTAGGGCGGCCGTCGCAAACGGATCCGAAGGCCGGCTCGCCGGCCTTCGCTTCGTATGAGAGCCCTTCTTCTCGCCCTCTGTCTCCTGGCCGCCGGCCGGGTGCTCGCGCTCGACCCGCAGACGGTGGCGCGCCTTGCCGCTGGCGAGGGCGACGAGCGCATCGAGGCGATCGGCGCGCTCGTCGCAAGTGACGACGCGCGCGCGAGGGACCTCTTGCAGGCGCTCGCGGACGGCGAACTGCAGACGGCCGGGTCGCGCGTGCTCATCGTGCGTGGCGAGGACGGCGTGGATGCCGCATCCGGCGAGAAGGTCGTGCCGCTGCCGGCGGACCGCGAAGACGTGATCGCCAACAATCGCCTGCGCGCTGCGGTGAGCGCGGCGCTGGCGTCGTTCGATCTGCTCGCGCCGGAGCGCGAGAAGCGACTGGCGGCGGTGCGCGCCGTCGCCGGTAATCTCGACGCGGTAATTGCGCCACTGGCTCGCAAGGCGCATGCCACCGAGCGGGATCCGGAGATTCGCGCGCTGCTCGGCATGGCGCTGGCGGGCATCGACCTGTCCAGCAGCGACCGGCCGGTGCGGCTCGCGGCCATCCGCACGCTCGGCGCCTCGAGCGACGCGACGGCCAAGACGCTCCTCGCCGCGGCGGCGAAGGACGCGGACTCAGAAATTGCCGCGGCCGCGAAGCTCAGCCTGATCGAGATCGAGGGACGCCTCAAGTGGGCCGAGTTCGGCGGGTTGATGTTCACGGGTGTGAGTCTGGGATCGATCCTGCTGCTGGCGGCGCTCGGCCTCGCGATCACCTACGGCCTGATGGGCGTCATCAACATGGCGNNGACCTGGGGCATCAGCCTGATCCTCATCCAGGGTGCGCGCACGGTGTTCGGCGCACAGAACGTGCCGGTGGAGAATCCTGCCTGGATGTCGGGCGGCATCACGCTGCTCGCCAATCTCGTGCTGCCCTGGAACCGCATCATGATCATCGCCTTCGCGGCGGCGGTGCTGGTGGCGATGTGGCTGCTGCTCACGCGCACGCGCCTGGGACTGTTCGTGCGCGGGGTGACGCAGAACCGCGAGATGGCGTCCTGCGTCGGCGTGCCGACGGCGCGCGTGGACACGCTCGCGTTCGGCTTGGGGGCGGGAGTTGCGGGACTCGCCGGCTGTGCGCTGTCCCAACTGGGCAACGTCGGCCCCGATCTCGGGCAGAGCTATATCGTGGACTCGTTCATGGTCGTCGTGTTCGGCGGCGTCGGGCAACTGGCGGGCACGGTGTACGCGGCGCTGCTGCTCGGCTTCGGCAACAAGGTCCTCGAGTCGTGGGCGGGCGCGGTGATCGCCAAGATCGTGGTGCTCGTGTTCATCATCGTCTTCATCCAGCGCAAGCCGCAGGGCCTGTTCGCGCTGAAGGGGCGCGCGGCGTGAGCGGGCTCTACGGGCGGCTGGGCTGGAGCGCGCTCGGCGCGGCGGCGCTGCTGCTGTTCGTCGTC
The DNA here is from genome assembly GCA_002451175.1 of Betaproteobacteria bacterium UBA6904. Taxonomy (GTDB): domain Bacteria; phylum Pseudomonadota; class Gammaproteobacteria; order Burkholderiales; family SG8-39; genus 2-02-FULL-66-14. The sequence goes on along the minus strand of DKBI01000331.1, from coordinate 177 downwards.
GTGCCCGTGTGCAGCCTGCTGGTGCCCGCCGCGAGCCCGCTGCATCTGTCGCAATACTGGGTGACGCTGATCGGCAAGATCATGTGTTACGCGATCGTGGCGGTCGCGATGGATCTCATCTGGGGCTACGCCGGCATCCTGTCGCTCGGACAGGGCCTGTTCTTCGCGCTCGGCGGC
>DKBI01000306.1 GCA_002451175.1 Betaproteobacteria bacterium UBA6904 | reverse complement strand
CCGCGACGTCAAGCTGGCCAAGCAACAGGCGGCCAAGCTCGAGAACCTGTTCGAGCAGATCGGCGAAGGGGAGAAGAAGACCCTGTCGCTGCTCGTCAAGGCGGACGTCCAGGGCTCGCAGGAGGCGCTCGTGCATGCGCTGACGCGCCTCTCCACGGACGAGGTGCGCGTGGTCGTGGTGCACGCGGGCGTGGGCGGGATCACCGAGTCGGACGTCAACCTCGCGCTCGCCTCGCGCGGCGTGATCGTGGGCTTCAACACGCGCGCGGATGCGACTGCGCGCAAGCTGATCGAGTCGGCTGGCGTGCAGGTGCGCTACTACACGGTCATCTACGAGGCGGTCGAGGAGATTAAGGCGGCGCTCGCCGGCATGCTGGCGCCCGAGCGCAAGGAGAGCGTGCTGGGGCTGGTCGAGGTGCGCCAGGTGTTCCGCATCTCGAAGGTCGGCACGGTGGCCGGGTGCTACGTCCAGGACGGACTGGTGCGGCGCAACGCGCAGGTGCGCGTGCTGCGCGACAACGTCGTGATCCACACCGGCGAGATCGACACGCTGAAGCGCTTCAAGGACGACGTGCGCGAGGTCAAGGCCGGCTTCGAGTGCGGTATGTCGCTCAAGAATTTCCAGGACCTGAAGGAAGGCGACCAGTTCGAGGTCTTCGAAATTCTCGAGGTCGCACGGACGCTCTGAGGCGAACGCCGTGCGTTCCGGAAGCCGCGCGGGCAGTCCCCGGGGCACTCGCGTCGGCGACCAGATTCAGCGCGTGCTCTCGGAGATCATGCGGCGCGAGTTGCGCGATCCCCGCGTCGGCATGGTGACGCTGACCGGCGTCGAAATGTCGCCGGACTGCGCGCACGCGAAGGTGCTGTTCACCTGCCTGGATCGCCAGCACGTGCCCGAGGCGCTGGCGGGCCTGCAGCACGCCAGCGGATTCCTGCGCGCGCAGCTCGCACGCAAGATCCAGCTCTATGTGACCCCGCAGCTGCGTTTCGTCTACGACGAATCGGTCGAGCGCGGCGCGCGGCTGTCGCAGCTGATCGACAGCGTGCAAGACAAGCCGTGAAGCGGCGCCGGCTGGACGGGCTGCTGCTGCTCGACAAGCCGNNGCCGGTCACGCGGGCACGCTGGATCCGCTGGCGAGCGGACTGCTGCCCGTTCTGTTCGGCGAGGCGACGAAATTCTCCGCCCTGCTGCTCGACGCGGAGAAGACCTACGAGGCCGCGGTGCAGCTGGGCGCCGCGACGACCACGGGCGACGCGGAAGGCGAGGTCATCGAGCGGTGTGACGTCGCTGCCAGCGAGGCGCAGATCGAGCGGGCGTTGGCGCAATTCCGGGGGACGATCGACCAGGTGCCGCCCATGCATTCCGCGCTCAAGCAGGGCGGCCGGCCGCTGTACGAACTGGCGCGCGAGGGCGTCGTCGTGGAGCGCGCGGCGCGGCGCGTCGTGATCCGCGAGTTGACGCTGCTGGAGCGCCGGGACCGCTTGCTGTACCTGCGCGTGCGGTGCTCGAAGGGGACCTACGTCCGGTCGCTGGCGGCCGACCTGGGCAAGGCGCTCGGCAGCTGCGCGCACCTCGCCGGGCTGCGGCGCACCGGCGCCGGGGGGTTCGAGATCGGGGCGGCGACGCCGCTCGAGGTGCTCGAATCGATGGACGAGGAAGCCCGCGAGCGCCTGGTGCTGCCGCTGCGGACCCTGTTCATGGGCCTGGCCGAGGTGGTGCTCGATGCCGGGCGGGCGAGCCGCTTTGCCCAAGGGCAGTCCGTTCCGGTGGCGTCGCCGGACCTCGGTCGCTGCCAGGTGCTGGATGCGCGCGGTGGACTGATCGGGCTGGGGGAATGCGGCGCCGACGGCGTCCTGCGTCCCGTGCGGCTGCTCGCCATTTCCAAGGCTTCCAGCGCGGCCGCGCAGGAAAGTCAAAAAACCTTGTGAGTTGAAGCGCTTATCAGATAAAATCGCGCGTTACCCAAGGAGAACCGAGAGTATGGCTTTGCAGGTCGCGCAAAAAGCGCAAGTCGTCAAGCAGTACCAGCGTTCCGCCACCGACACCGGATCCCCCGAAGTGCAGGTCGCGCTCCTGACGGAGCGGATCAATGGCCTGTCGGGGCATTTCAAGCAGCACGAGAAGGACTTTCACTCGCGGCGCGGGTTGCTGAAGCTGGTCAGCCAGCGCCGGAAGCTGCTGGATTACCTGAAGCGCGCGGACAGCGACAAGTACCGGTCGCTGATCGAGCGTCTCGGGCTCCGCAAGTAGCAACGCCCCATTCACATGCCGTAGTCCGGTGCGCTCGTCGAATCGATGAGCGCGCCTGCCTGCGCGTCACCACTACGAGGATTGCCTTTGAACCCGATCAAAAAGACTTTCGCCTACGGCGCGCACCAGGTCACCCTTGAAACCGGAGAAATCGCCCGCCAGGCGCACGGCGCGGTCGTGTGCACCATGGACGACACCGTGGTGCTGGCGACGGTGGTCGCCGCCAAGCAGCCGCGCGCGGGCCAGGACTTCTTTCCGCTGACCGTCGACTACGTCGAGAAGACCTACGCCGCGGGCAAGATNNCCGGCCGATCCGGCCGCTGTTTCCGGACGGTTTCTACAACGAGGTCCAGGTCGTGGCGACGGTGATGTCGCTGAACCCGGAAGTCGACTCCGACATCCCGGCGATGATCGCGGTGTCCGCGGCGCTGACGATTTCCGGCATTCCGTTCAACGGCCCGATCGGCGCGTGCCGCGTCGGCTACGTGGACGGGCAGTACGTGCTCAATCCGACGATGACCGAGCTCAAGGCGTCCGCGCTCAACCTGGTCGTCGCCGGCACCGAGCAGGGCGTGCTGATGGTGGAGTCCGAGGCGCTCGAGCTGTCCGAGGACGTGATGCTCGGCGCCGTGACCTACGGCCACGAGCAGATGCAGGCGGCGATCCAGGCGATCCACGAGCTGGCCGAGGTGGCGGGCAAGCCCCTCTGGAACTGGCAGCCGCCGGCGAAGGACGAGGCGCTCGTGGCGCGCATCAGCGAGCTGGCCGGCAGCGAACTCCGCGAGGCGTTCCGCCTGCAGCAGAAGAAGGCGCGTTCCGAGGCGATCGACGCGATCTGGAAGCGCGTGTTCGAGGCGGTGGGCGTGGGCAAGGAGGGCGGTCCCGACGCCAACGCGGTGAAGGACATCTGCTTCACGCTCGAGTCCGCCATCGTGCGCGGACAGATTCTCGACGGCGAGCCGCGCATCGACGGCCGCCTGGCGAAGCGCGCGCTGGCGGCGTCGCTGCCGGCGCAGGCGGATTTCGGCTATTCGATCCGCGTCGTCTCGGAGATCACGGAGTCGAACGGCTCGTCCTCGATGGCGTCGGTGTGCGGCGGCAGCCTCGCGCTGATGGACGCCGGCGTGCCGGTCAAGGCGCACGTG
>DKBI01000197.1 GCA_002451175.1 Betaproteobacteria bacterium UBA6904 | reverse complement strand
GCCAGCGCGCCCTGCGCGACGGCCTCGGCGCAGTCCAGCATCGAGCCGAGCTCGAGCGCCTGCAGCAGGTCGGTGTTGTACACGTTGGTCTTGTCGTTGAGCTCGATGTTCCGGGCGCGCTGGCGCAGCTCGGCGAGCGTCTGGCACGCCGCCTGCAGCCCTGCGCCGGTGCGGTAGATGCCGGCGTTCTCCTCCATCGTCCGCATCATTTCCTTGCGCACGCCGGCCACCGTCTCGCGCCCGCCGGTGCGCTGCATCAGCTCGCGGACGCGCCCCTGCGCCGCGTTCGCGAGCGACGCGAGCGCGGTGCCGCTCGCGCGCGGCGCGCCCGATTGCAGGTAGTCCATCGCGCTGAGCGCCGCGCGCCGGCCGAACACCAGGAGCTCGGTCAGCGAGTTCGANNCCGAGCCGGTTGGCGCCGTTGATGCTCACGCAGGCGCACTCGCCGGCGGCGAACAGCCCGGGCAGCGGCGTCGCCGCCTGGATGTCCGTGTGGATGCCGCCCATCATGTAATGCACGACCGGCCGCACGGGGACCGGGTCGGTCACCGGATCGACGCCCATGTACGCGATCGAGACGTCGCGCACCAGCGGCAGCCGCTCGTCGATCTTCTTCTCGCCGAGATGCCGCAGATCGAGCAGCACGCAGTCGCCCCACGCCGTCGGCACGGTGTTGCCCTTCTTCTGCTCGTGCCAGAACGCCTGCGAGAGCCGGTCGCGCGGCCCGAGTTCCATCGTCTTCAGCACCGGCTGGCCGACCGGCGTTTCCGGTCCCATGCCGTAGTCCTGCAGGTAGCGGCGTCCGTCCTTGTTGACGAGGATGCCGCCCTCGCCCCGGCAGCCCTCGGTCAGCAGGGTGCCGGTGCTCGGCAGGCCGGTCGGGTGGTACTGCACGAACTCCATGTCCTTGAGCGGCACGCCGGCGCGATAGGCGAGCGCCATGCCGTCGCCGGTCTTGATGGCGCCGTTGGTGGTGAACGGNNCGCTGCGCATCTCGATCGCCACCAATCCCGCGCAGCGCCCGCCCTCCACCAGCAGTTCGGTGACGTGATACTCGTCGAAACGCTGGATGGTCGGAAACTGCAGCGAGGTCTGGAACAGGGTGTGGAGGATGTGGAAGCCGGACTTGTCCGCGGCGAACCACGTGCGCTGCTTCTTCATGCCCCCGAACGGCCGCACCGCGACGGAGCCGTCGGGTTCCCGGCTCCACGGGCAGCCCCAGTGCTCGAGCTGGATCAGCTCCTTGGGCGCCTCTCGGATGAAGTAGTCCACCGCGTCCTGGTCGGAGAGCCAGTCGCCGCCGCCCACGGTGTCGTTGAAATGATGGTCGAGGCTGTCGTCCGGCTTGATGACGCCCGCCGCGCCGCCCTCCGCCGCGCAGGTGTGGCTGCGCATCGGATAGACCTTGGAGATCAGCGCAATGCGCAGCTTCGGGTCCGCCTGCGCCAGCGCGATGGCGGCGCGCAATCCCGCGCCGCCCGCACCGACGATTGCTACGTCCGCCTGGGTCGATTCCATGGTGGCAGCATGTTGCGGCGCCCACCCGGAAACCGTTTGATCCGGATCAACTTCGGGCAGCCTCGCGAACCGCTTCTGCGATCCTGTGCGCCGCGGATTCGATCGCCTCGCGCGGCTCGCCCTCGACCATGACGCGCAGGACCGGCTCGGTGCCCGACGGCCGCAGCAGCACGCGCCCGCGGGACTTGAGCGCGCGCGTCGCGCGGTCCTGCGCCTCGGCGATCGCCGGGCGCGTCTTCCAGTCGAACCCCCTGGGCACCGGGACGTTGACGAGGACCTGCGGATACATGACCAGGTCGGCGGTGGCTTCCGCCAGCGTCCGCCGCTCCTGCCGGAGCGCGGCGAGCACCTGCAGCGCGGCGATGACGCCGTCGCCCGTCGTGTGCTTGTCGAGGCAGATGAGGTGGCCGGAATTCTCTCCGCCCAGCGACCAGCCCTTCTCGCGCAGCAGCTCGAGCACGTAGCGGTCGCCCACCCGCGCACGGGCGAACGGCAGATGCATGCGCTCGAGCGCCTGCTCGAAGCCGAGGTTCGTCATCAAGGTGCCGGCGACGCCGGCGACGCGCGCCTTCGCCGCGCGCTGCTTCACGATCACGTAGAGCAGCTGGTCCCCGTCGTACAGCGTGCCCTCGGCATCCGCCATCACGAGGCGGTCCGCATCGCCGTCCAGGCCGATGCCGAAGTCCGCCCCCTGGCGCTTCACCTCCGCCACCAGCGCCGCGGGCGCCGTGGCGCCGAACCCGTCGTTGATGTTCACGCCGTCGGGCGAGGTGCCGATCGACACCACTTCCGCGCCGAGCTCGTGGAAGACGTGCGGCGCGACGTCGTAGGCCGCGCCGTGCGCGCAGTCGACGACGATCTTCACGCCCTTCAGGTCGAGGTCGCCGGGAAACGTGGACTTGCAGAACTCGACGTACCGCCCCTGCGCATCGTCGATGCGCCGCGCCCGCCCGAGCGCCGCGGCCGCATTGCATCCCATCGGCGCCGCGAGCGCCTGCTCGATCTCGGACTCGATGCCATCGGCGAGCTTGTAGCCGTCGCCCGAGAAGAACTTGATGCCGTTGTCGGGGTACGGATTGTGCGAGGCGCTGATCACGATGCCGGCGCTCAGGCGCAGGGCGCGCGTGAGGTAGGCCACCCCCGGCGTGGGCAGCGGGCCGCAGAGCAGCACGTCGACGCCCGCGGCCGCGAGCCCCGACTCGAGCGCCGCCTCGATCATGTAGCCGGAGATGCGCGTGTCCTTGCCGACCAGCACGGCCGGATGCTGCCCGGCGCGCCCGGCCAGCACCTTGCCCGCCGCGTAGCCCAGGCGCAGCACGATGTCGGGCGTCATGGGCGCGGCGCCGACCGTGCCGCGAATGCCGTCGGTGCCGAAATAGGATCTGCTCATCGGTTGGCGACCGCCTGCCAGACGGCCAGCGCGTCGCGGGTCTCCCTGACGTTGTGTACGCGCACTATTTTCGCTCCCCGCTGCACGGCAAGCAAAGCGGCGGCCGCGCTCGCCGCGTCCCGCTCGCCCTCGGGCCGCCCGGTCAGTGCGCCCAGCATCGCCTTGCGCGACAGCCCCGCGAGGATCGGTACGCCCAGGTCCGCGAACTCCGCCAGCCGCCGCAGCAACTCGAGATTGTGCGCCAGCGTCTTGCCGAAACCGAACCCCGGATCCGCGACGAGGCGCTCGCGCGCGATCCCTGCCGCCTCGCAGGCAGCAAGGCGCTCCCGGAGAAATGCCTTCACCTCGCTCACCACGTCGGCGTAGCTCGGCGCCTGCTGCATGGTCGCCGGTGCCCCCTGCATGTGCATGAGGCAGGCCGCACCCTGGCTCGACGCGACCGCGTCGAGCGCGCCCGGCGCACCCAGCGCCGCGATGTCGTTCACCATGGAGGCGCCGGCCGCGAGGGCCTCGCGCATGACCCGCGGCCGCCGCGTGTCGATCGAGACCGGCACGTCCNNAACGAGTCGGGCGTGACGTTCAGCACCCCCATGACGAGCGGCCGCTCGAGCGACAGCTCGAAGCGGCCACAGCGCAGAACGGGGGACGCGGTGATGTGCGGCTCAGCCCGCCGCCGGCGCCGCGGCGCCCTGCGTCGTGTCGGCGCTCGCGCTGCCGCCGCCCGCGCCGCCCTGCGTCGTGCTCGACCGGGGCGCCCGCGGCGGCTTGCCCGCCATGATGTCGCCGATCTGGTCCGCATCGAGGGTCTCCAGATCGAGCAGCGCCAGCGCCATGGCCTCGACCTTGTCGCGGTTCTCCTCGATGAGCTTGCGCGCCAGGCGGTACTGCGTGTCGATGATGCGCCGGATCTCCTGATCGACCTTCTGCATCGTCGCCTCGGACACGTTCTTGTGCGTGGTGATCGAGCGGCCGAGGAAGATCTCGCCCTCGTTCTCGCCGTACACCATCGTGCCCAGTTCGTCGGACATGCCCCAGTGCGTCACCATGCGGCGCGCCAGGTCGGTGGCGCGCTCGAAATCGTTTGCCGCCCCCGTGGTCATCTGGTTCATGAAGATTTCTTCCGCGATCCGGCCGCCGAAGAGCACCGCGATCGTGTTGAGCAGCCGATCGCGGTCCTGGCTGTAGCGGTCGTGCTCCGGCAGCTGCATGGTCACGCCGAGGGCGCGCCCGCGCGGAATGATCGTCACCTTGTGCACCGG
>DKBI01000194.1 GCA_002451175.1 Betaproteobacteria bacterium UBA6904 | reverse complement strand
CCGCCCGAACGTCGGCAAGTCGACCCTGGTCAACGCGCTGGTCGGCGAGCAGCGCGTGATCGCGTTCGGCGAGCCGGGGACGACGCGCGACCCGATCGAGGTGCCGTTCGAGCGCGGCGGCCGGCGCTACACGCTGATCGACACCGCCGGTCTGCGCAAGCGGGGGAAAGCGGGCGCCGAGGTCGAGCGCTTCTCGATCGTCAAGACACTGCAGGCGATCGAGGCGGCGAACGTGGCGATCCTCGTCCTGGATGCGACGGAAGGCGTGAGCGACCAGGACGCGCACGTGGCCGGATACATCCTGGAGCGCCAGCGCGCCGTCGTGATCGCGGTCAACAAGTGGGACGCCGCGGACCGTGATACGCGCGCCCGCATGAAGGCGGAGCTCGTCCACCGGCTGGGATTTCTCGGCTACGCCGAGCTGCACACCATTTCCGCGCGCGACGGCAAGGGGCTCGAGGCCGTGATGCGCTCGGTCGATGCGGCCTATGCCGCGGCCATGGCGAAGCTGTCGACGCCGCGGCTGACGCGCACGATGATCGCCGCGGTCGAGCGCCAGGCGCCGCCGCGCAAGGGGTATTCGCGCCCCAAGCTGCGCTACGCGCACCAGGGCGGATCCAACCCGCCGCGCATCATCATCCACGGCAACGCGCTGGATCACGTGACCGACGCGTACCGGCGCTATCTCGAAGGCGTTTTCCGGCGCGCGTTCCACCTCACTGGCACGCCGGTCGCGATCGAGTTCCGCACGGGACGCAACCCCTACGCGCCGACCCGCGCGCGCCGGTAAGGAAGCGCGCCCGCGCGCGTCAAAGACCGTTGTGGGCCGCGAACGCGGCGGCGCAGTCCTTGCGGTCCGCGGGCTCGGCGTGGCACCGCAGGAGCCGCAGGGCCGGCCTGGCGAGCACGCGCTGCAGGCGCGCGGCCTGACTTTCCCAGAGCGCGCGCGCCTGCGCTTGCGCGCCGGACGCCAGGTAGCCGCTCATGCCCGCCAGCAGGACATACTCGCGGCTCTCGCTGTTCAGGTCGGTCTGCGTGGCGAGCAGGTCCTCGGCGAGCGGGCCCATCCGCGCGGCGTCGCGCATGGCGACCGCGTGCGCGAGCGCAATCCAGCGGCGCTGGAAGGCGTGCAACCCGGCGCTGCAGGGGGAAGCGGCAAGACGGCGCCAGAGCGCGCCAGCCTCGCTCGCTGGCAGGTAGGGATTGACCGCCTTGGCGACGTGCACCAGCGCGTGCAGCCAGACGTCGTGCTCGCGCGGCGCGTGGCAATCGAGCAGCCGCAGCTTGAGCAGTTCGAGGTCCTTCTGCAGCGAGGGCGGCACGCCCTGCGGCTCGGGCATCGTCTCGCCCAGCAAGACGTCGCGCGCATAGCGCGCCAGGCGCGTGTTCTCGATGCGCTCGAAGGTCTCGGCGCCGCGGTGCAGCGGATTCACCGGGCGCTGCGCGCGCCCCGGCTCGAGGAGCTCCAGCAGCGGAACGCCGGCATTCAGCATCGCCACCACGTCCGAGGCGCTCTTTTCCATGAACCGGTGGCGTGCGGCGTTCAGGTCGAGCAGCGGGTAGAAGTCCGAGTTGGCCGGCACGCCGTAGCTGTCGAAGAGTGGCTCCAGCGTGGCCCGGCTGCCGAGGTAGCGCGCATCGAGGTCGCCCACGCTGAGCACGTTGACGGTCCACAGCTCGCGCGCCACGCCCGGGTCCTCGAACACGCGTGCCAGCGGCGCCGGCGGAATCGGCGCCTCGCTCGCCAGGATGAGCACGTCGTGATCGCTCGGCGCGTAGACCGCGTAATGCGGGAACGCCTCGCCGAGCGCGCGCATCACCGAGGCGAGCAGCGCGGCGTCGATCTCGTAGAGCTGGAACCACTGCACGAGCAGCCCGCCGGGCTGCAGATGCTGCCGGATCCGCTGGTAGAACTCGCGCGTGAACAGGCTCGCGACGCCGCTGACCCAGGGATTGGACGGCTCGGAGACGATGAGGTCGTAGCGCCGGTTGCGCGTCGAAAAAAACGTCTTGGCGTCGTCGATCAGGATCGCGCCGCGCGGATCCGCGAAGGCTGCGCTGTTGCGCGGCAGGAAGCCGCGGGACGCCTCGGCCATCGCGGCCTCGATCTCGATCGTCTCGACGCGCTCCAGGCGCAGCGTCTGCAGCAGGGTGTGCGTCGTCAGCCCGGTGCCGATGCCGATCACCGCCGCCGAGCGCGCCTCGGGCTTGAGCGCCAGCGGCAGCGCCGCGGTGAGCACCATCGTGATCTCGTCGGTGCCGCGCGCGCCCTCGGCATCGAGATTGATCGCCCCGTCGGACTTGCCGTTGGTCCGCAGGCTGGTGGCCTCCGGATAGCGCACGAGGTGCACCGTCGCGGTCTTGCCGTCCTTCTGAAAGAGAATCTCCGCGTCGCGCGAACCGGAGAGATCGCCGTAGCGGAACACGCCGGCGGTCATCTTGTTGGCGTCCAGGTCGAAGCCCAGGCCGAGCGCCAGGAACAGCGCCGCGCTGCACGCGCCCGCAAGGACGAGCGCCCGCCGCCCGTGCGCGAAGCGATGCAGCAGAACCAGGCCCAGCGCCACGTCGACCAGCGCGCCCGTCAGCAGGGTGCCCTTGAGCCCGAGCGCGGGCAGGCCGACGTGCACCGCGAGCAGCACGCCGCCGATGGCGCCCAAGGTATTGAATGCGTAGACGCGCCCGATCGCCGACTCCCCCGCGCCGCGCCGCACCAGCGCGCCCGTGAGCAGCGGCAGCGTCATGCCGGCGCAGAACGTCGCCGGCAGCATGACGAGCGCCGCCACGGCGGCGCCGGACAGGTTGAACAGCCGGTACCCGGCCTCGTTGCGCGCGAGCCCTTTCATCAGCCACTCCATGACCGTGAAGCTCGCGTCGTAGACCGGCAGCGTGGCGAGCGCCGCGAGGCCCATGACGACCTGGACGACGCCCAACAGGCGCTCCGAGCCCTGCGCGACGTCGGCTCGCCGGCGGACCGCGAGGCCGCCCAGCGCCAGGCCGAGAATGAACACCGCGAGCATCAGCTCGAAGGCGTGCGTCGATGCGCCCAGCACCAGCGACAGCATGCGGATCCAGCTGATCTCGTACAGGAACGACGCGAGTCCCGTCAGCGCCGCGACGGCGAGCAGCAGCCGCGCGGCGCGCTCGTCGCGCGCGGCCGCCGGCGCGAGCGGCGCATCGCGCACGCCGCGCGCCAGCCAGCCGACCATCGCCGCGAGAAGCAGGTTCAGCGCGCCGGCGGTGCGCAGCGTTCCCGGCAGCCCGACCCAGGCGATGAGCACGAAGCCGCTGGCGAGGACGCCGGCGGCGGCCCCCAGGCTGTTGGTGAAATAGAGCATGGCGACCGATTCGCCGGCGGCCGCGGGCGCCGCGCGCGCGAGCCCGGCGCTCATCAGAGGGAAGGTCATGCCCAGCAGGACCGACTGCGGCAGGATCAGGAGGCAGGACACCGCGATCTTGGCCGCCAGCGCGGCCGTGTCGGAGTCGAGGGCGGGCAGGAGGGTCGCGTGCGACCAGTCCGTCGCCAGCACGTAGGTCTCGTGAAACAGCAGCGCAAGCGCGCCGATGAGCGCCTCGACGAGGGCGTAGCCGGCCAGCGGATTGCGCAGTCGCGTCGACAGGCGGCCGAGGAGCGCGCTGCCGCCGGCGAGCCCGCCCATGAAGACGACGAGCACCAGCGACTGGGCGTACGCCGCGTGCCCGAGGAACAGCTTCAGGTAATGCGTCCAGATCGATTCGTAGATCAGCCCGGCGAAGCCGGAGGCGGTGAAGAGCGCGTAGTACGCGGCGCGCGGCGGCGCGAACGGCGGCAGCATGGCGCGGCTTTATAGCACGGCCTTCAGGGGTCGCCTGTGTAACATCGCGGCGCGATGACTGCGACCGGCCGCCTGGCGACGTTCTACTTCGCGTATTTCTGTCACCTCGGCGCGTTCGTCGCCTATTTCGCCCTGTGGCTGGACGCGCGCGGATTCTCGCCTGCGGAGATTGCGGTCGTGCTCGCCGCGCCGCAGTTCGTGCGCGTCGTCGCGCCCGCGCTCTGGGGCTGGCTCGCCGATCTGCGGGCGGAGCGCTTTCCCGGCGGGCTGCGTGGCCTCGTCGTCCTGCAGTCGCTGCTGGCGGCCGTGTGCTTTTCGCTGCTGACGCAGGCGAGCGATTGGCGCTCGGCATTCGCCTGGGTCGCGCTGACCGCGATCTTCACGTCGGGCGTGCTGCCGCTCGTGGAGGCGACCACGCTGAGCGTGCTGGGGCCGCGCATCGAGGGCTACGGTCCGGTGCGCGTCTGGGGCTCGNNCCCCGCGTCGCGGCGCTGCTGGGCGCGTGCTTCTGCATGAGCGTGGCCCACGGCGCGCTGTATGCCTTCTACACGCTCTTCCTGGTCGAGCACGGTTACTCGAAATCGCTGATCGGGGTTCTCTGGACGCTCGGCGTGGTTGCGGAGATCGTCCTGTTTCTCGCGTTGCCCGTCCTGCTGCGGCGTCACACGCTGCGCGCGCTGCTGCTCGTGAGCTTCCTCGCGGCCGGCGTGCGCTTCACGGCCATCGGCTGGGGCGTGGCTTCGCTGGCGCTGCTCGCCGCGGCGCAGCTGCTCCACGGGCTGACGTTCGGCGCGTATCATGCCGCTGCGGTCGCCGCGGTGCACCGTCTGTTCAAGGGCGCGCTTGCCGTCCGCGGGCAGGCGCTCTACGCGAGTTTTTCCTATGGTCTCGGCGGCGCGTCGGGACTTCTGCTGTCCGGCTGGTGCTGGTCGGCACTCGGCCCGGAGCTCACGTTCACCGTGAGCAGCGCGTTCGGTCTTGCGGGCGCGTGCCTGGTCTTCTGGAGAGTGCGGCTGTGAGGGAAATGGCAATGCGCAAGGCGCTCTGGATCCTGTTGATGCTCGCCGCCGGGGGCTGCAAGACGGTGCAGACGACCCAGCCGGGCGCCGTGGGCGTGGACCGCAAGCAGTCGATGCTCGTCTCCGCCGAGTCGGTGAACCGCAGCGCGAGCACCGCGTATCGACAGGTCGTCGGCGAAGCGCGCCAGAAGGCGCAGTTGAATCGCGACCCGGCGCAGGTCGAGCGCGTCCGCGCCGTGGCGCAGCGCTTGATCGCGCGCACGGGCGCGTTTCGCCCCGACGCGCCCGGCTGGAANNGTGATGGGTCACGAGATCGCGCACGCGTTGCGCGAGCACGGCCGCGAGCGCGTGTCCAAGGCCTACGCGCAGAGCCTCGGGCTGACCGTGGTGGGCGTGGCGCTCGGCATGTCCGGCGCGGCGCTCGACCTGTCGCAGATCGTGCTCGACGTGACGTACAACCTGCCGAATTCCCGCGTCGACGAGCAGGAGGCGGACCGCATCGGCGTGGAACTCGCCGCGCGGGCGGGGTTCGAGCCGCATGCCGCGGTCAGTCTGTGGGAGAAGATGCAGCGGCAGGGCGGCGGCCGGCCACCGCAGTTCCTCTCGACGCACCCGTCGCACGAGAGCCGCCTGCGCGATCTGCGGACCTACGCCGATCGCGTGCAGCCGCTGTTCCAGCAGGCGCGCGGCGCGCGCTGAGAAACTGCGTTGGCCGGCGCGCCGCGCGACGTGACCCGCTCGGCGGTGCGCTAGAATTGCGCCCGAAAATGCCTGCTCAGACCCTCTACGACAAGCTCTGGAACGACCACGTGGTGCACGTCGGCGACGACGGCACCGCGCTGCTGTACATCGACCGTCACCTGGTGCACGAGGTCACGAGCCCGCAAGCGTACGAGGGCCTGAAGATCGCGGGGCGCACGCCCTGGCGCATCGACTCCGTGGTGGCCACGGCGGATCACAACACGCCGACGACGGGCTGGGAGCACGGCATCGCGGGCATCACGGATCCGACGTCGCGCACGCAGGTGGAAACGCTGGACGCGAACATTCGCGCGTTCGGCGCGAAGGCGTATTTTCCGTTTCTCGATCGGCGGCAGGGCATCGTGCACGTCATCGGCCCCGAACAGGGCGCCACGCTTCCCGGCATGACCGTGGTCTGCGGCGATTCGCACACCAGCACGCACGGCGCNNGAGGTCGAGCACGTGCTCGCCACCCAGTGCCTCGTCACCCGGAAGATGAAGAACATGCGGGTGACCGTCGAGGGCGTGCTGCCGCGCGGCGTGACCGCGAAGGACATCGCCCTCGCCGTCATCGGCCGCATCGGCACGGCGGGCGGCACGGGACACGCCATCGAGTTCGCCGGCAGTGCGATCCGCGGCCTGTCCATGGAAGGCCGCATGACGGTCTGCAACATGGCCATCGAGGCGGGCGCGCGCGCCGGCATGGTGGCGGTGGACGAGACGACGATCGACTACGTGAAGGGCCGGCCGTTTGCGCCGAGCGCCCCGCACTGGAACACGGCGGTCGTCTACTGGCGCACGCTGCGCAGCGATCCCGATGCGCGCTTCGACCGGGAGGTGACGCTGCGCGCGGAAACCATCGCGCCGCACGTGACCTGGGGCACCTCGCCGGAGATGGTGGTGCCGGTGGATGCCGAGGTGCCGGATCCGGAGCGCGAGAAGGACGGCCAGAAACGCGAGGGCATGGAGCGCGCGCTGCTCTACATGGGGCTGCAGCCGCGCACGCGCATGACCGACATCCCGGTCGACAAGGTGTTCATCGGGTCGTGCACCAATTCGCGGATCGAGGACCTGCGCAGCGCGGCCGCGATCGCGAAGGGACGGCGCCTCGCGCGCAACGTCCGGCTGGCGATGGTGGTTCCGGGGTCGGGGCTGGTGAAGGCGCAGGCGGAGCGCGAGGGACTGCACCGCATTTTCCGCGATGCCGGCTTCGAATGGCGCGAGCCGGGATGCTCGATGTGCCTGGCGATGAACGCCGACCGGCTCGAGCCCGGCGAGCGCTGCGCGTCCACGTCGAACCGCAATTTCGAAGGCCGGCAGGGCGCCGGCGGGCGCACCCATCTCGTGTCGCCGGCGATGGCGGCCGCGGCGGCCATCGCCGGCCATTTCGTCGACGTGCGGGAGTGGCGCTGATGGAAAAGTTCGCCGTCCTCACCGGGCTCGTCGCGCCGCTCGACCGCGC